>CAZOPY010000030.1:0-10663 GCA_964581945.1 uncultured Gammaproteobacteria bacterium
ACACTCTTTCCCTACACGACGCTCTTCCGATTCATGATGTTGTACCCGATCTCCGGGTGTGCCCCCTGCATGTCGTGGTCCACGGCCTTGCCGATGTCATGGAACAGCCCGCCCTTCTTACAGACGAACACGTTCGCGCCAAGCTCTTCGGCCATCATGGCGGCGAGCTGGCCGACTTCGATCGAGTGCTGGAGCACGTTCTGGCCGTAGCTCGTGCGGTACTTCAGGCGGCCGAGAATCGAGACGAGTTTCGGATCGACCGAAGACACCGGGATCCCCATGGTGAACAGCGCTTCCTCGCCGGACTTTTTAATATCCGCCGCGAGCGCTTTTTTCGCCTCGTTCACGGATTCTTCGATGCGAGCGGGATGGATGCGGCCGTCCTTGATGAGCATCTCAAGCGCAAGCTTCGCGACCTGGCGGCGGATCGGGGAGAAGCCAGAGATGGTGATCACCTCCGGGGTGTCGTCCACGATGATTTCCGTGCCGGTCTGCAGCTCGATCGCCTTGATGTTGCGACCTTCCTTGCCGATGATGCGTCCTTTCATTTCGTCGGACGGGAGCGGCACGGCCGTGGTGGTCGTCTCGACCGCCTGGTTCGACGCAAAGCGGGTGATCGCGAGCGACAGGAGCTTGCGTGACTGCGCTTCGAGCTCCTCTTCGGTCACCTGCTCCATTTTGCGGATGCGCGAAAGCAACGCCTCTTGGCTCGACTCCTCGATCATCTTGAAGAGACGCTCCTGCGCCTGATCTTTCGAGAGGCCGGCGACCTCTTCGAGCTTCGTGGCCTCCTGCGCGCGAAGCTCGGCCACTTTGGCCTTGGCCTCTTCGATCTGCTTGTCCTTTTCGTCGAGCTTGGCTTTCTTGTCTTCAATTTCAAGCAACTTTTGGTCGAACATCGCCTCGCGCTTCTCGACGCGCTTTTGTGCTTCGGCGATTTCCGAGCGGCGTGTGGACTCGTCGCGCTTAGCCTCGTCCATCATTTTGATGGATTTTTCCTTCGCTTCAAGCAACAGTTCTTGCTGTTTGACCTTGGCGTCCGCGATCAGTTTTTCCGCATTGGCTTCGGCGTTCTGCATCGTCTTCGTTCCAAGGTAGCGTCGCAGAAAGTATCCGGCGGCGGCACCGGCCCCAAGCCCGACGACGAGCACGAGGATAAGGGTGGGTGAGAACATAAAACCTCTTGGGTGATGATCCAAGAAGCTACTGTAAGAAAAATTGCGGGACCTGCGTCCGTGAGAAAACGACCTTAGTTTGCTCGAGAAACTCGAGAATCAACCGGAACCTGGAGGAAGTCAAACGCGATGATCATAGGGTCTCAACGTCGGTCTCGCAACGTATACAGCCGCTTCTTCTAAAGGATACGTGATTCAAGACTTACGTCGTCATCGTGCCAGAAGGAGGGATTTTTGACAAGATATCCTGAACCGGGAGAACCGACCCTGCGATGGTTTCCGTGGTGAGTGTTTTGAGGTCCGCGGCCTCCGCAACTGAAAACGGTCCGATGCGGGTGCGGCGCAGCTCGTCGACGTACCCGCCGAGGTCGCGGGCCAGGGCACGGATGTAGGTGCCGGACGAACAGTGGATCCGGACCGTGAGCCGCGGCCAGGCAAAATCGATCAGATCGAAGGCGTAGATCGTGACTTGACGCGGTTTGGCTTCAAGTGGTTTGCCTGCGCGAGCCGCCTCGTACATCTTTTTCCCGCCGATTTTAATCGCCGAGTACGCGGGAGGGATCTGTTCGATCGGACCGGTGAGCGCCTTCATCGCCTGGCGCAGTGCCTCGACGGTCGGAGGCTGGGCGTCCATGTGTGGCGCGATCCTTCCTGTCCGATCATCCGTATCGCTTGTTGCGCCCAACACGAAAACCGCCTCGTACGTTTTGTCGAGGCCGACGAGCGCGGCGAGCGACTTGGTCGCGGCACCGACCCCGAGGATCAGGAGCCCGGTCGCGAACGGGTCGAGCGTCCCGGCGTGCCCGACGCGCCGCGTGAGCGCGATCCGTCGGACCCGATCGACCAGATCGTGCGATGTGGGCCCGGCCGGTTTGTCGATAAACAAGAAACCATTCATATATTCACTAGGTTCGCTCAGGACTCTATGCTATCATGTGCGCGTAAAGGGGGAACATGGCCAAGAAGCGCTTCATAACCGATCTCCACAGCAACATCTTTGTGAGTTTCGTGCTCATGGGGGTGGTTTTGGCCGGCATCTTTGCCGCCGTGGTCAGGAGTGCGCGCGATTTGAATACGATTCTGGTCGCGACCCTGCTCGTGTTCGTCATCGTGTCCCTGCTCGGTTGGATCGCCGGGAGTCTGATTTCCCGCGGGCTCGTGGACATCACCCACGACGTGTTGCGCATGCGCGACACGATCACCCTCGAACACCCGCAGCATTGCGACGTGGATCACTATCGGTTCGTGGAGGTGGCCAATCTGTGCAACGCGATCAACGATATCGCCACCGTGGTCGTGCGCGAGCGGGGTCGACTTCGGGATGATTTGGAAGCCGAACGCGAACAGCTCGCGGACTCCAGAGAGCTCCTCCACAATTTTATGTATTACATCGCGCACAAGCTGCGCACGCCGTTGAACGGGATTCGTTGGTCCGCCGAAATTTTGAAAAACGAGGAAGAAGGGGAGTTGAGCACGCGCCAGCGAGCTTCGCTCGATGACCTCGAACACGCGGCGGTCGCGGTGTTGGATCTGGCTCACGATCTGCAGGATGTGTTCACCATCGAAATGCAGGGACAGGTGCAGCTGCGCGGGACGAGCACGCAGGTGCAGGACCTCGTGGACGACGTTGCCGGGCAATGGGCGGTGCTTGCGAGGCAAAAGCGCGTCGAGTTAACCGTGCACCATCCGAGCGATGGGCTGCCGCTCGTGTTCGGGGATCCGGTGCGTATTCGCCAGGTCGTCGATGATCTTGTGGACAACGCGGTCCGTTACACGCCGCCGAGCGGACAGATCGAGATCTCGACCGGGGTCGTGACCGCGGCGTCTTCGCCTCTGCGCAAGCGTATGCACGTCCCGGCCGAGGTCGGGGATGCGGTGATCGTCTGCATCCGGGATTCCGGGATCGGGATTCCGAAGGAAGATCAGGGACATGTCTTTTCCAAGTTTTTCCGAGCCAGAAACGCCAAAGACCAGTGGGTGGACGGGACCGGCATCGGGCTGACCCTCGCCAAACGCATGGTTGAGGCGCACGGGGGACGGATTTGGTTCCGCTCCGACGTCGGCAAGGGGAGCCTGTTCTGCTTTGCCATCCCGCTCGATCGCTCGCCGGCACACCATAAGACCTGATCCGCGTTGTTGTTCCGTCTCGAGTTTGCTATACTTAGGCCGTACTTATGACCGCACGTTCCAGCAAAAAACCGACCGCCGTCAAGGCGAAGTCAGGCAAGACCCCGCACATTCTGGTTGTCGAGGACGAACAGGCGCTTCGCGAACTGTACCGCCAGTGGCTCGAGTTGAGCGGCTATGACGTTTCCGAAGCCGCGGACGGATTGACCGGGATCGAAAAAATTCTGCACGAGAAGCCGGATTTGGTCGTCTTGGACGTCATGCTTCCGAAAAAGGACGGATTCGAAATCTTGCAGGAGGTGCGCCGCAATCCGGCGGTGCGCGACACGCCGATCATCATCCTGACCAGTCTCGATCGCGATTTCGAAAAACGACAGGGCGGGAAACTGGGCGCGGACGCGTACATTGTTAAAACGGATCTCTCGCCGAGCCGTCTCAAAGATGCGGTGGCGAGTTTCATGAAAAATGGTAAATAAGCTATGCCCAAGTCTGAGACAAATTACGACGTGCTGCTGGTCGAAGACGATCCGTTTTTGTACAAGGTGTTATCGCAGCGTCTGCAAAAGGAAGGGGTCAAAGTGGCGGTCGCGACCGACGGCGACATGGCGATCAAGCAGGCGGGCGTCGTCACCGTGAAGCTCATGTTGCTCGATCTTATTCTCCCAAAAAAGAGCGGTTTTGAAGTGCTCACCGAACTTCGGAAAAATCCGAAATTTAAAACGCTTCCGGTCGTCGTGCTCTCGAACCTCGGCCAGCAGGAGGACATCACCCAGATGGAAAAACTCGGGGTGAAAGAATATTTAGTGAAAGCGGACTACTCGCTTTCTGAAATGGTCTCGAAGGTGAAGGAGCATCTGGCGTCGCTCTAACCCCGCTCCCATGCTACTCACCGATGCGCAGTTTCGAACGATCCTCGTGGAGTCTGGCTTGATTCCGGAAAAGGAATTCGAGCGGGCGCTCGCAGCCGCGAAGGACATGGGACGGCCGATTGAGGCCGTCCTCGTTGATTTCGGGGCGATCAAGGACGAAGAGCTCGGACGCTTGGTCGCGGACGCGTATGGGGTGAAGTTTGCGGATCTCAAAAAAACGCCGCCGGACTTTCAGGCGGTGGCCGGGATTCCGGAGGTGTTTGCCAAAAAACAGCGGGTGATCGCCTTCGGGTGGAAAAACGGGGTGCGGCAGGTGGCGATGGTCGAACCGACCAATCTGGAGACCAAGGAATTTTTGGAGAAAAAAATCGGGGAGCCGATCGACGTTTTTTATACCACCCCGAAGCTGCTGCAGGACGCGTTCACCGCGTACAGCTCGGACATCGCGGCGCAGGTCAATCATTTCTCGGAAAAATTTGACGCCTCGCCGCGCGGCCGCTCCAAGGAAGCGGACGATGACACGATCGTGCAAACGGTCGATCTCCTGAACCGCTACGCGTACGATAACGGCGCATCCGACATCCACATTGAACCGCACGAACGTTTCACGCTCGTTCGGTTTCGGATCGACGGTCTGTTGCACGACGTGTTCAAACTGCCCAAACCGATGCTCGACCCGATCGTCGCGCGCGTGAAGATTCTTTCGAACCTGCGCACGGACGAACACTTCGCGGCGCAGGACGGCAAATATCGCATTCGCCTCGACGGCCGATTCGTGGACGTGCGCGTATCGATCATCCCGATCATCGAAGGGGAGAAGGTCGTGTTGCGTTTGCTCGCCGAACGCGGAAAAGAATTCACGCTCGAAACGCTCGGACTTGACCCGACCGATTTGGAGCGCATCCGCGAGGCGTCCGAGCTTCCGTACGGGATGTTGCTCGCGACCGGGCCGACCGGGTCCGGAAAAACGACGTCGATGTACGCGGTTTTGAAACTGTTGAACGAACGCGACGTGAACATCGCGACCATCGAAGATCCGGTCGAGTATGAACTCGAGGGGGTGAACCAGATCCAGGTGAATCCGCGCACCAACCTGACTTTCGCCGACGGATTGCGTTCGATCGTCAGGCAAGACCCGGACATCATTCTGGTCGGAGAAATTCGCGACGAGGAAACCGCCGGGATCGCGGTCAACGCCGCCATGACCGGGCACCTCGTGCTCTCCACCCTGCACACGAACGACGCCGCGACCACGCTTCCGCGGCTGCTCGACATGAAGATCGAACCGTTTTTGATCGCCTCATCAGTGAACGTGATCGTCGCGCAGCGCCTGGTGCGCCGCATCTGCGGCAATTGCATCCAGAGCGCGGAGGTCGAAGTGAAGCGCCTCAAAAAGGCGCTCGCCCCGGAGCTGTTTCAAAAATATTTTGGCGCCGCCACGGATAAGGCGCGCGTATTCCAAGGGAAGGGGTGCAACCTCTGCCACAAGTCCGGCTACGTCGGACGCATCGGGATTTTCGAGGTGATGAAAATGACGCCGAAGCTGCGCGAGCTGGTCATGGCGCGGGCGAACGCGGGGGAAATCCAGGCCGCGGCGCAGGTCGAGGGGATGACCACGATGATCGAGGACGGGGTCAGAAAAATTATCGAGGGGGTAACCACGGTCGATGAAGTGCTCCGCGTGGTTCGATAGGGTATGCAGTTCATTTTTACCGCGACAACCGAAAAGGGACTGCGCCGCCGCGGGTCGATCGAGGCGCGCACGCGGGCCGATGCGCTGCGCGAGTTGAAGCGCAAGAAGCTGGTCGTGGTTTCGCTTTCGCAGGAAGGCGCCGGGGCGGCGCTCCGCATCCCCTACGTGTCCGGCCTCGAGAAGGTGATCATGACGAAGCACCTCGCGATCATGCTGAAGGCCGGCATTGCGCTTCCCGATGCGCTCGAGACGCTCGAAGATCAGAGCTCCGGCTATCTCAAGGTGATCGTCGCGCGCGTGCGCGTACAGGTCGAGGGCGGCAACCGCCTGGGCGACGCGATGGCGGCGCACCCGCACGTCTTCAGCGAATATTACGTGAACATGGTGCGCGCGGGCGAAGAGTCTGGCACGCTCGCCGAGAATTTGGAACAGCTCGCGACGCGATTCGGGAAGGACTACGAGCTTCGGCGCAAGGCGCAGAGCGCCATGTTCTACCCCGCGCTCGTGTTGACGCTCACGGTCGGTCTCGGACTGCTCATTTCGCTGTTCGTTTTGCCGAAGCTCTCGACGCTGTTCCGCTCGTTTGATTTCGAACTCCCTTGGTCCACGCGCGTGCTCATTGCCGCGTCGAATTTTCTGGCCAAGGACGGTTTCCTCACCCTCGCCGTGGCCATCGTCGGGATGTTTCTCGGGATCGCCCTCTTAAAAACCAGCGCCCTTCGTCCGATCGTGCATCGATTTTACCTGCGCATCCCGCTGTTCGGCGGCGTGGCGCGCGGGGTCAATCTCGCTCGGTTCTCGATGGTGCTCGGCTCGCTGTTGCGCAGCGGCGTTGCGATTGATCGCGCGCTTCCGATCTCGGGCAAGGTGTTGAGCAACGAGGCGTACCGCCAGGCGATCAGGGATGCGGGACGCCGGGTCGGGACCGGGGAATCGCTCTCCGCCATTCTCGCCGAACATCCGGACCTGTTTCCGCCGTTCGTTGATCGCATGATCGCGGTCGGGGAACAGACCGGAAAAATGGACGACATGCTGTTCTATCTCTCCGAGTTTTACGAAGCGGAACTGGATGCGACGCTCAAGAACATGGCGACCTTCATCGAACCGGTGCTGCTTATCGTCATCGGTCTTCTCGTTGCCTTCACCGCACTTGCGATCATCACCCCGGTGTATGGCTTCATCGACGCGATTGGATAAACGTGGATTCACGCTCGTCGAGCTGTTGGTCGTGATCGCGATGCTCGCCGTGCTTTTTTTGGTGACGTCGCCCGCGTACGAATCCGTGCTCGTAAAATATCAGCTGGTCACCAACGCCTCGGATCTGCGCGAACTTCTGCGCACGGCGCAAGGGCTCGCGATGGCCAGCCGCGAAGACAGCGCGTACGGCGTGCATTTCCTGCCCGGCAAGGGCGGCGGGTACGTGTTGTTTAAGGGCGAGAGCTACGCGACGCGCGATCTTGCCTATGAGGAGCTTTCGACCACGTTGCCGCGCACGCTGACGCTCGTGAGTTCGGTCGCCGGAGATGAGATTGTTTTTTCGACGCTGGTCGGATCGACCGAAGACGCGGGCGAGGTCACGATCAACTCGACGATCGGCGACAGCCGCGCGATTTCGGTGAACGCGGCCGGCATGGTGGACGTAAACTGATATGCGCACACAGGTCGACAACCGCGGCGAGTCGCTCGTCGAAGTGATCCTCGCGATCGCCGTGCTTGCGATCGGCGGGTTTGCGGTGATCGATCTCACCTTCCAGGCGTTCCACGCGACCCGCGTCGGCGCCGAGCACCAGGTCGCCGCGGCCTACGCATCCGCAGGGATCGAGGCGGCCGCGTCCATCGCCAAAACCAACTGGGCCGACCTGACACTCGGTTCGCACGGGATTTCGGACGCGAGCGGGTTCTGGGCGTTTCAGGGGAGCGCGGATGCGAGCGGGAAATATGCGCGCACGGTCACGGTCGAATCCGTTGAACGCGACGGCACCGGCGAGATCGTCGAGAGCGGCGGCAGCGTCGATCCGCGTACGTGCAAAGTGACGTCGACCGTGACCTGGCAGATCGACCCGGGCCGCAACGGCACCTCGTCAGAGATTACGTTTTTGGTCGATCCGTTGCCTTGATCTATGATGACCCCACGCGACCAACGCGGATTCACCCTGGTCGAGGTCCTGATCGTGACCGCTCTTTTCGTGATCGTCGGCGGGCTCGGGATCGGATTTTTTCTTTCGACCATCACGTTGCGCTCAAAGGCCGATCACCGAATCGCGGTGCAGGAAAATGCGCGTCTGGCGATCGAGCGCATGGGATACGAGCTGCGTCGTGCGCGCGGTTTCGAATCCACGACCGATTTCGGGGTCAATCTCGCCGCGACCGAGGGTGCGACGCTCGACCTCGACGAACCGGATGCGTCTTCGGACCCGACCACCTTCGACGTGGTCGACGGGACGCTGCGCATGACGCAGGGCACGGGCGCCCCGGTCGCGCTCACGAGCCACGACGTCATCGTGCGCGATCTCACGGTTGACGATCGTTCAACCGACGCAAGCACGAACGTAAAACTCACGCTCACGATCGACCACATCGCCGGAACAGAAGGCGAACTCGGCGCCACCATCACGCTGACGACCGCCGTTCAATTGCGCGGACGCTAATATGAAGATCCTGCACGACAACCGCGGCGCCGTGACGCTCATCACCACGATGCTGATTTTTCTTATTTGTTTGACCGTCGCCGAAGGGATCCAGTTCCTCGGGGTCGGCGAACTGCAAAACGGATTCACGACCGACGAAGCGGCTCAAGCGTTTTCGCTCGCGGACGGGTGCGCGAACGAGGGGATCGCACGGCTCCGGTTGTCGCTCACGTATACCGGCGAAACGATCACGCTTGGAAACGACGGCTGTGTCGTGGTCGTGAGCGGGACGGACGCAGCGCGGGTGATCGACGCGACCGCGACGATCAACGGGGTGATCGAACGCACGGTCGAGCTCCAGACAACGGTATCGCCCGCCGCACCCGCGAACACCGTGACCGTCACGGCTTGGCGGGAAGGGGCGAACTAGACCCTGTGCTACAATGATCCATATGTTTCAGAAACGAGAACAATTGGGAGCGAGCATTTCGGACGATTCGGTTGAATTGGTTCAGATGAGGACGGATGCGCAAGGGCGCCCAGTGCTCACGTCGTTTGCGCTCGCGCCGCTCGAGAAGGGGATCGTCGAAAAGGGCCATGTGGCGGATCCGGCGCGTCTCGGGGCGCTGCTCGCACGCCTGCTCGCGGCTGGAACGCCGGTTCCGTTCACAGCAAAAGACATCGTGATCGCGCTGCCAGAATCCAGCACGTTTTTTCATCGGTTCACGATCGCGGGTGACCTCGCCGATGCCGAACTCCAAAGCGCGCTCGAATTTCAGGCCGAGGAGGCGTTCCCGGTTCCGATCAAAGACATGCGCGACGCGGTTCTGGTCCTTGAGCGAGGGAACAACGCGGCGATCGTCCTGTATGCGGTCGCGCCGCGCGCGGCCATCGACGGTTATGCCGCCGCCGTGCAGACAGCGGGGCTGAAACTTGCCGGCGTGACGTTGGAATCGCTCTCGCTGCGTCGTCTGTTCGCGCCGACAAACGCAAAGGGAAAGGCGACCATCTTGGTTGATCTTGGCGCGCACGCCACCAATTTGACGCTCACGGATGCGCTCGGGCTCGCCGGGTCCTTCACGCGGCCCGAAGGGGGAGCGCACTGGACCGAAGCGATCGCCTCCGCGCTCAAGATTCCGCTCGAACAGGCCGAAGCGATGAAATGCACGGCGGGGATCGCGAACGCGACCGCGCCGGCCACTGCCGCGCTCGCGCCGTTCCTCGATCGCGTTGCGGACGATCTGCGCACGTCCGCCGACTGGTATCGCGACACGACGGGCGGGGCCGTGGATGCCTGTATCCTGACCGGCGGAGGGAGCCGCATGCCAGGGCTTGCCGAAGCGCTTGCTACCCGCCTGGCCGCGCGCGAGGCGACGATGCGCGTGACGGTCGGGGACATCGGGCCTGCGATCCCGACCGCAGTTCGCGCCAAAACGCTGGGGCTCGATGGAGTGCTTTCGCCGGCGATCGGGGCGGCCATGCAGGGAATGGATGGAGATGCTCAAATAATCGACTTTCTGCGCTCGGGTCGAATCGCGGCCGCAGACACCCCGGAAAAAGCCGGGGGCGGCCCGGCCGTCCTCCTCGGATTCGATATCGGATCGTTCCTGCGCCGATGGGGGCTTATCCTGTTTGCTGGGGTGTTCCTCCTCCTGTTCGGGACATTCGTGCTGCGGCTCATCCTTTCCTGATTCTTCTTATCCACACCGACGGAACGGACGTTTTCGTGCCAGCGCAGGGCTCTCTATGCTATACTTCCTTTGACTATGACACGCGTCCAAAGCGGGCAAGACGGGTTCACGCTCATTGAACTGCTTGTGGTGATCGGCATCATCGTGATTTTGTTTTCCGTCGTGTTGGTAGCGGTGGATCCGGCCAAGCGCCTGGCCCAGGCCCGGGATGCGGTGCGTCGCCAGGACGTCCGCAACATCCTGGAAGCGGTTCAGGACTACATCGTCGACAACGACGGAGACGCCTCCTCGCTCGACGTGGATACAAGCGGCACCACCTACGAGCAGATCGGCATGGCCGATCCCAACGCGTGGCGCATAAACGGCTTCTACGCGCGCTACGACGCGAGCGCGGCCATCGAGCCAGCGGAGGTCGCGTGGGCCGTGGCTCGCGCCATCGCCGGCGCGTCGATCGTCGGCGCCAACCCCGCCTTCGACGCGT
>CAZOPY010000031.1:0-10425 GCA_964581945.1 uncultured Gammaproteobacteria bacterium
TCTCCGTGCTGTCGATGCTGCTCGGCGCTTTCGCCGCCATCAACCAGACCAACATCAAGCGGCTGATGGCCTACAGCTCGATCGGCCATGTCGGCTACGCCTTGATCGGCCTTGCCACCGGCGATGAGACCGGCAATCGCTGCAATGAAGACGCCCATCGCCACCTGCACGGGCAGCAGCCACTGGGCGAGGAAGTACGTTCCTATGAGCAGCAATACAGAAGCAACGAGCATGCCGTTTTTGGTGCCTCGTCGCATGGTCATCGTCCGCGATCTCGTCTCGAGCGCCAAGAAAGATTCAGAAAAACTCTGGACCGAAGGGTTGTCGCGGATTCCATCAACGAACATCGTCATTCTCTGGGAAACGGACGAGCCGAAGAGCCTCGAAAAAAAACCGCTGTTCAAATCGCTCAAGGACGTTTCGGAAATTCACCATTACCCGTTCCCGTTGCTCGAGGGAGCGGCCGTGACGCGCTGGACGAGCGAGCGCGTCCGCTCGGCAGGCGGGACGATCGAGCCGCGCGCTCTCTCCTTGCTCGTCGAGATGGTCAGCGCCGATCTCTGGCAGATGAACGGCGAAGTCGAGAAACTCGTCGCCTTCGCAGACGGCAAGCCAGTCACGGAGGCGATGGTACGCGAGCTCGTGCACGCGACCTTCGAGGAACAGATCTTCGACCTCATCGACGCGGTCGCGCAACGACGAACCGATCGAGCGATCCAACTCCTGGACGAACAGCGCCAGGCCGGCGCCGCAGACGGGTATATTTTGAGCATGCTCATCCGCCAGGTCCGCATCCTGCTCGGCGTTCGCGCCGCCCTCGACGAAAACCCGCGCGCAACCAAAGACTCGCTCGCCTCAGAACTCGGCATCCATCCGTTCGTCGCGAGCAAAGCGCTCGCGCAGGCGCGCGGATTCACGCGCGACGCGCTCGAGAGCGCGCACGACCTGTTGTACAAACTCGACCTCGGCATGAAAACCAGCCGCTACGACGACGGTCTCGCCGTCGACCTTGCCGTCAACGCGCTCGTAAAATAAAACGCCGCGCAATGCGCGACGGGAGCCGGATCACGCCTCGAGCTGGCGCTCTTCCGGGAACTGTTCTTCGACGAGACCGATGATCTCGCCGCTCTGGTCGCCGAAGCGACCCTGTCGCGCGAAGTGCGCGAGGCCCTCGACGAAACCGATGCCGTTCTCGCCCTTCGCGAGATAGCCGCCCTGCGCGCGAACGAGGTCGCGGATGCGCGGGATGGCGTTTCCGACCGCGATCGCGGTCGTGCCGACGACCAGCTCGTCGTCGTTCTCGCCGTCGACGGCGGTCAGGATCTGGTGAGGTTCGCAGCGCAGCTCGCGGCACACCTCGACGACCCCCTGTCCCTTGTTGACGCCCGCCGGGACGACGTCGATCGAACCGTCGGCCTTGTGGCGCTTGATCACGAGACGCAGCTCGTGGTTGCGGATGACGTCCTCGAAGAACGCCTTCCAGTCGACCGACTGGTCGAAATCGTGGTCTGCCGGGAGCAGCGTCAGGATCGCTCCCTTGAGCTCCGGCCGGAAGTTGACCGGGCGGTCGCGCCGGCGCAGCGTGAACTGGCGCTGCAGTGGATCGAGGCCGATCAGGTCGCGGAAGTGCGCGAGATCGTCGATGCCGATGTTCAGACCGGCCCGATGCGCGAAGACCGCGGGCGGTCCCGAGTCCAGAAGCATCATGATCTCCGCCCCGCTCTCGGCGCAGATGTAACGCCAGGGCGAGAGGCCGATCCCGCTCGCGAGGCCGCGCGCGTAGTCGGCGTTCTTGCCGGTCGCGACCCCCATCGGGATGCCCAGCCGGTTCACGCCGCGCAGCACCGCGGCCACGCGCTGATCGATCGCGCCGCCGTGCCGAACGAGGGTATCGTCGATATCGCTCAGGATTCCCACGATCGTATCCATCTCGACCTCCGGTCTCTCTTGCGAGACGGCCTCGAATGTATCACGATGAACGTCGAAGGGCAAAATCTTTTTTTCTGACTATGTACGGTTCTATTCTGCTTGGCGGGACGAAAATCGAATGCGCGATTGGGGAGAGCTCGACGATTGCGGCTTCAACGAGTTTTCCGACCACGACCCCGGCCGCCTCGATCGCCGCCATCGTTGCATTTTTTTCGTCGCAGCCAAGCCGCGTCACGGCGATCGGCGTCGGATCGTTCGGTCCGCTGTTGCTTCGCGAAGGGCGGATCGGGCCGACGCCCAAACCCGGGTGGGCGGGGACAGCGCTCACGGAACCGCTCGAGCAAGCGCTCGACGTCCCGGTGGTGCTCGACACGGACGTCAACGTGGAAGGACTCGGCGAACATGCGTTCGGCGCGGCCCAAGGACTCAACACCTTCGTGTACCTCACCGTCGGCACCGGGATCGGCGGCGGCGGAATGGTCGAGGGAAACATCATGCACGGTCTCGCGCATCCCGAGATGGGTCACATTCGCATCCCGCACGATCGCGCACGCGATCCGTTCGAAGGGATCTGTCCCTATCACAAAGATTGTCTCGAAGGACTCGCGTCCGGTCCGGCCATGGCCGCGCGGTGGGGGATGCCAGGAAAAGAGCTTCTGCCCACACACGAAGGATGGGATCTTGAAATTGAATACCTCGCCCAAGCGCTCACGACCTACGCACTCGTCCTGTGCCCCGAACGCATCATCGTCGGCGGCGGAGTGGCACTGACCTCACCGGAGGTGCATCTGTTCGAACGTCTGCGCGTGCGGGTGCAAGAACTTCTTGCAAACTACATCCAGCATCCTGCCGTCCTCGAGCACATCGATTCATACATTGTCCCACCCACGTGCGAGCACCCTGGTCTCCTCGGCGGATTCGAACTTGCCCGACGCGCAACGGGAAAATAAAAAAGCCGCCGCGTGAGCGGGGCGAAGTCAGGGGAGGTGCGCCATGAGGCACTCCTGGAGATACATGCAATCGGGCGCGAGGAGGTTGGCGCAGAGCCACACGATGGTGCCGAGGACCACCGGGTAGATGATCCGCGGAACGCGCTGGTAGATGTTCGAACCGAGAACGACGATGAGCGGGTCGGCGACGAGACGATTGCTCCAGTGCTCGACACCGGTCATCCAGTTGGCGACCCGTTCGCCGCCCCAGCCTAGGTCGGTGCCGGATTCGATCAGCTCCCAGACCGTTGAACACAGAAGGACGAACCAGCAGAACTCGGACGGAGTGGGTTTCTCGCCGCGGCGCAGGAGAAGCGCGTAGAGCGCCGCGAACAGCACGCCGTTCATGAGGTGCTGTCCGGACCAAAGATCGAGCGCAGCTTCGTCGGTGCGGCCGAACAGCTTCGGCCAGAACGGGTTGTGGATCGACGCCTTGTACTCGAGGAGAACCACCAGCCCCATGAGCAGGAGCGTGGACACGCGCAGGTGTGATACCGAGCGGATGAACCACATGTTGGCCTCCTTTGCTTCCCAGAGGGGAGCGCGAACACGGTATGCCGCGCGGGTCCTTTCGTCAAACAGAAATCCCGCCATGGCTGGCGGGATCATTACCTACTTCTTGATTGTCGCGTTCATCTTTTTTGCGATGCGAGACTTCAGGCGGGCGACCGTGTTCTTTTTCATGATCCCACGGGAGACGGCCTTGTCCATTTTTTTCCCGATCGTCATCGCGACCTGTCCGGCTTCGCTGGTCTTGCCGGCGGCCAGGAGTTTGCGGAGCTTCACGCGCAGCGAATGCAGTTCGGCCTTCGCGAGCGTGTTCTTCGCCACGAGTTTCACGCGCTGGCGCAGCGCCTTTTTGGCGGCAGCTTTAATCGGCATAGTCGTTGAATGGTGAGTGGTTAATTTTCTCGAGTCAGCAGCTCGAGTAGAGACGCGGATAATTTACACGGGGGTGTCGAAACGGTCAAGCCGACCATTGACACGGGCCCTCTGACCGGCTAGGTTGGCCGCGGAGGTCCCCGTGCGGTTCTTCCTCACCCTTCTGCTCTGCCTGCCCGCGTTGGCTGACGATCCGGCGGCCAACTGCCCGCCCTGTCCTCCGCTCGTGATCGATGGTCCGCCGGCTCCGGCCGCGACGCGCATCGTGCTCGAGACGCAGGGACTGTTCGTCGAGCAAGGCACGGTCCGCTACGGTCCGTTCCCGGTGCAGCCGAGCGAGGTCGCGACCAGCCCGGATGGAACGCACTTCGCGCTCGCCTACGAGGAACGCCCGAGCCACTGGACGCTCGTGGTCGACTCGATCGCTCATCACTACATGGGCGTCACCAAGGTCCATGCCCTTTCCTTCGAGTCCGACCGCCTGCTCGTCGCACACGTCCATCGCGGCAGCTCCTCCGAATACAGCTATCTCTGGCTCTCCTCTCCGCCGCCGTAACCCGGTGGCGTTTTCTATTCCGCTCGATGCGTTACGTCTCACGGTACGCGCGGAATAACATGACGATCGGCACCGAAATCGTCAGGATCAACAACAACCCCATGGCGTTATAGGCTCGGACGTTTCCCGAGAGGGTTGCGACAGCGGTGTATACGCAGACGGCCAGAATCTGAATGAGGTCGCGTAGCATATTGCTAGCGGAAAGGGTGGTCGCACGCGCGCCGGTCGTGATGAGCGCGTTCATATAATGATTGGTCGCCACCTCGAGGCCGACCCAGCTCATGGACCCAGCGACGAGCACGATCGCGAGAAATAGATAGTTCGTTGTGATCCCGACGAGCAAATAGTGCACGATCGCGAGCAGCGCGCAGATGAGGGTGAACACGGGCGCCGAACAAAGCGCCGTGAGCTTGTGCGTGTACCCCTGAATGAGCACCCCCGCTACACGCTTGGCCGCGTACACGAATCCAATGAGCGCCGCCGTCATCCCGATGTCGCTCATGATCGCCTGCTGAAAGTCCCCGATCCCGAACAGGACGCCGATGACAAGGCCGCTGCTCAAGATCATCCAGAATAAACGCTTGTTCTCAATAATGGCACGTGAAGCGGTCCGGAAATTCCGGAGGAAAGCGAGGTAGCGTTCTCGGTGCGACACGGATGTCGGCTTGTTGACCGGACCGAAGGTTCCGATGACCGCGGCCGCAACGAGAAATTGCGCGACGCAGATCAAAAATGGAAGGTACCACGCGAGTTCATATGTCACCCCCGCAAGCGCCATGGACACAACGCTGACCGCTGTCGCAAATCCCTTTCCCTGTCCGTACAGGCGCAGGTGATCTTTCTCGAGACCGAGCGTTTGCAGTCGTTCGTAGAACAACGCTTCTGATGTTCCGGTCATGAGCGTTCCCATCCCGAAATACATCACGGTCCCGCACAAAATCCACCAGAACGATCCGCCAAGAAACAGCCCCATGGCTACGGCCTGGCCAAGCATGGAAAGAACGAGGGCGCGGCGGTGACCGATGGCGTCCGCTATAGAACCGCTCGGGACTTCAAGCACGAGCGAGGCAATGTCCCCCGCAACGGCGATGAATCCAATTTCTGCGATTGATAGTCCTCGGTCCAGCGAAAACAAAACAAGAACCGGCAACGCAAACCGTTTGATCAGCGCGCGAAAGACATAATACTTACGGACGTCTGGATGCAGCGCCACACTACTCGAGCAATTTCACCTGATCGATCTTATTTGAGAACCGCCCGTACTCGACTGTCGCCGAGTCGAGCGCGTTTTTTGCATTCGTGAGATGACGATTCACGAGACCGAGCGAATCGGCGAACTTTACATTTTCTTGCTGGATGCCTTTGAGAATTTCCCAAATTTTTTGCGCCTGCTCCTGGATTTTCGATCGTTCAAGTCCCATGAGGATCACACGCAGGAAATGAAAGAAGCTGTTTGGCGAAACGAGTAGCACCTTTTTCGATTTCGCAAAATCCATGAGCTCGTCGTTGTTCGCGACGATTTCGTAATACACGTTTTCCGACGGCACGTACATGACGGCGAAATCGACCGTTCCCTCGTGCGGCAAGATGTATTTGCGCGCGACGTCGTCGATATGCTTTTTCACGACCTTCACGAACTCGCGTCCGGCGCGCACGCGATCCTCTTCCGTCGGCGCCTCGTACATGACCTTGAAACTTTCCATCGGAAATTTCGAATCGATCGGAATGAGCGCGTCGCTCGTGCGCACGATGGCGTCGACCGTCTGTCCGTCCTTGAACTTGAACTGCTTTTCGTACTGCTGCGTTGAGAACACCTGATCAATCGCATCGTACAGAATCTGCTCACCGAGGTTCCCGCGCAGTTTCGGGGACGAGAGGAAGGCTTGGAAGTCTTTGAGGCCCCGGCCGATCTCGGACATCGAGCCGAGCTCTTTGTTCACCTGACCGATCACCTGTGCGGCTCGGTCGAGGCGGTTGTTGATTGCTTCGGTCGTGTTATCCATGCGTTGCTGCATGCCGCGCATGCTTTCATTCATCATGGCAAGCACCTTATCGTTCTGATTTTGCGACTGCATTTGCTTCAATTCATCGATTTGTTTGCGGATCACCGAAAGAAAAACGACAAAGCAGGCGACTAGGAGCAATCCGAGGAGAATGGCTGCAAGAATGGTTGGGTTCATAAATTGACTCTGACGTTTTTTCAAGCTATCTTTTGTTCGCTCGGGATCAGAGCTTCACGAAGTTTAGCACGACCGGTGCGATCCAGACCATGAGATCCCTCGCTCCGTTCGGGATGTTAGCGTCGCTAACATTTTACGACGCATGTCCTCGTAGCTCAACGGATAGAGCAGATCCGTCCTAAGGATAAGATGGGGGTTCAATTCCCTCCGGGGACACCACGAAATGCCATAAACGGGCGATCTGCCGCTTCACCGCTCCAGTCCTCGCTCGGCGTATGTCCTTATACGCCTCGCTCCGGGCTTCGCGCTTCAACGACATCTCATCCCGTTTCTGACATTTCGTCAGAACAAACGTTCCACGTGAAACACTTCCCTTCCGACTATGATCGACCTAACAAAAATCGAGGCCGTTATCTTCGATCAGGATGGGTTGATGTTTAACACCGAGGATGTTTATCGCGCGGCGATTGAACGGATGGGTCTGAAGCGCGGCAAAGTGTTTACGAATGAGATTCACCGAAAAATGATGGGTCGCGCGGCCTATGAGGACGTTTCCGTCCTCTTGGAAGCCTGGGGTCTCAACGAGGACGTTCATGCGGCTTTCGAGGAGCGTCAGAGAGACTTCATCGAAGCAAGCGATTCGCTCATGCATCCAGAGCCCGGTCTGTTCGAGCTTCTTGATGCCGTTGAACAGCTCGGCCTGAGAAAAGCGATCGTTACTGGTTCCGTCCGAGCGCTCACAGATCGCAACCTCTCCAAGTTCAACCTTCAGGACCGTTTTGAGCTCATTGTGACAGGCGAATCCGTCACACATGGCAAACCAGACCCAGAGATCTACCGGCTAGCCACAAACAAGCTCCAGCTCGACCCCGCGAATTGCCTCGTTCTCGAAGATTCCGTTAACGGGATCCGCTCAGCCAAAGCCGCCGGATGCCAAGCATTCGCCGTCCCCAACAAGTTCAACCAAGACGACGATTTCTCGATGGCCGACGCCCGGTTCCGCTCCTTGACAGAGATCGCCGAACTCTTTCAAAGGATGAAAAAGTAATGTATCATCGACGTGCGCCGATCTTCCGGTTCGGCTAGAACTTCAAAAATTGGATGAGATTCGCGTGAAGAACGAAGCACCGCAGCGAGCCGTACTCCTAGTACGGTGAGCGAGGAGCACAGTTCTGAACGCGAAGATCGCCAATTTTGGAAGTTCTAGCAGGGGCCTGTAGCTCAGTTGGTAGAGCGTCGCATTCGCATTGCGAAGGCCAGCGGTTCGAATCCGCTCAGGTCCACCAAAGAGACTTCTCAGCTTGAGGAGTCTTTTTGTTTCTGGTAAACTGAAAGGGAAGTGAGGTCGTAAAAGCGTTCCACGTGAAACATTCCGGATAGGGCAGTTCTTGAAACCAAAAATTGATCAAGCGATAGAAAATTGTCTACAACAGCGTAGACAATTTTTCATTTCTGTGGATAACTCTGTGCATTCCTGTGAGTTTCTGTGGATTTCGAAAGATATCCACCTAAAAATTTAACGTCGAGGTCTAAAAATAGGCTAACTTTAGCCTATTTTATCATTGACGAAATTAGTTATTCATGGTAAACTCTCCTATGAAGCCGCACTGTATGCGCGTACTGATCGTCGGATTCATCCTTGTGGGGGTTTTGTGTGTGGGGCGATGGGCATTGGCCGATATGTCGTCCTCTAACTTCGAAATCCGCTGGGACACGGTCAGTCAGGGTGGCTCGGACGCACGTACGTCTGCTAGTTATTTACTGCGCGACACCGCCGGAAACGCTGGGGCTGGAAACAGCTCGAGTGCCTCTTACGATTTGCGGGCGGGATATCGACAGGGGATCTACGACCAGGTGATCGCCTTCGAAGTGCAGGGGCAGAACAACGGGAGCCGCGTGGATGCCACGGCGCTCGTAGGCAATACAATCACGGTCAGCTCAACGGCCGGGTATAGCGTCGACGATCTCATTGTTCTCGTCCAAGACGAGGGGGACGGGCAGGTGTCCGCGATCGGTCGAATCGTATCCGTCGGTGGCGGATCGATCACGGTCGACGATCTGAAAGATGGCGGAACCGCTCCGGTCATCGATGGAAGCAGCGACGCGGTTTACCGTCTGGAGGTCTCGAGCGCCACTCTCGGTAGTCTCACCGTGGCGAGCGTACACACAGCGGTCATCGGATTCGAGGTAAACGCCGACCTTTCCGGCGGATACGTCGTGCAGACGTTCGATGACGGCAATCTGCGCAGCGGGGCAAACGACATCGACGACGTGGCTGACGGTTCGGTCACACCTGGATCCGAAGAATACGGCGGCCGTTCATCGGATACATCTTTGAGCGGATCGACGTTCGATACGCAGGACACGGCATTTACCACCTCTCCAGAGGACGTTGCGGACGAGAGCGCAACCAGTTTCGAAAGTCGAAACTTCGTCACGCTGAAAGCGGCGATCTCGTCCGGAACGCCTTCCGGTTCCTACGGCCAAGTCCTGTCGTTCATCGTGTCCGGCAACTACTGATATGGCCTGGCGCTCCTTGTTCATCTTCGGCCTGGCCAGTCTGCTCCTCACCGTGGCCGTTCGCTCGGCGTCCGCATTCGCGGTCGCTCCGGGATCGCTTGATCTGTCCGGCAACCGCGGGGAAACGGTTTCCTCGAGTGTGACGATCGTGAACGATCAGCCGGTCGAGCGTACGTACTACCTGCACGTGGTGAAGTTCGTTTCCGGAGGGGAAACGGGCGCCCCAACGTTCCTTCCATATAAAGAAGACCACTCGGGCCTTCCGGACTGGATCCAACTGTCGACGGCGGCGGTGCGCATTCCGGCAACATCGCGGGTCGACGTCGCGTTCCGCGTGACGATCCCAAGCGATGCATTGTCAGGAAGTTACCAGGCCGCCCTCGTCGTCTCGGACGCTCCGTCGGAAGTGGTGGCCGGAAACGGCGCATCCCTGCAGGCAAACATCGCATCGCTCATCTTCCTCACGGTCGAGGGCGAGACCGTGGAGCAGGCGGGGTTGCTCGACTTCTCGGTGAATCAGGATGCAAGCCAAGTGTTTGCCGGGGACGTCCATTATCGGGTCCAAAATCAGGGCAACGTGTACCTGATTCCTGAGGGAACGGTCACGTTCCGTGATCGGCTCGGCCACATCGTCACCGTGGATGCGAACCCAGAACAGGGAAGGGTCCTGCCGGAAACGACGCGCGCCTATACCGCGCCGTTCGGCACGACCACGCAAACGGGGTTTTTCTCCCGCGCGAGTGAAGAAATGCGCCTTGGGATGATCGGGCCGGTCACGGCCACGCTCAACCTCGGCTACGGCTCTCACGGACAAACGCTCACGGCGACCTCATCCTTTTCGGTCTGGCCGATGGAAATGATGGTCGTGATCGGCGGTGCGCTCGTCCTTCTCCTCCTTGCCCTCATCCTGCTGCAAAAACGTTTCAAGAAAAAATAGTGTGTGTTTCACCTCCGCTTCAACATTTGGAAGGCCGTATCCGCCGCGGTGATTTTCACAGCGATGGTTACGGCTCTCCCAGTGGGAGCGGCCACGGTCAGTTCCGCCAACGACTACCCGTCGGAGTTGGAGGCAGGACTGCCGAGCAACCATGACGTGGTCTTTACAACTCCAACCGGTGCCGCCGAAGGCGACACCATCACGATCGGATTCGACACCGCGTTCGATACGTCCGCCCTCACGGAGGACGATGTCGACGTGGCGGATGACGGCGTAGACCTCACAACCGCGAGCGACTGTTCCGGCGCGGAGCAGGCGAGTGTGGCGATCGCGGCCGACACCGTGACCGTAACCATCTGCGCGGGCGACGGCGGTGCCATCGCCGGCGCAAGCGAAGTGCTGGCGACACCAACACCGGTTGTCGCCCCCGTC
>CAZOPY010000032.1:0-10326 GCA_964581945.1 uncultured Gammaproteobacteria bacterium
AACCCGCTGCTCCAAGAGGGCGATCTGCTGGGTGTTGTACGCGTCGACGGCGGCGAGGTCCTCGCTGCGCTTGGACTCGACCGCGGCGAGCGCGGTCGAGCTGTCGCGGCGCATCACGACGTTGTAGTCGCGGCACACCGCCTCGGCCTCGGCCTTCTCGTGCGCGAGCATCGTGGCGACGCCCGTGTGCTCGTAGAGGCCGAAGAAGTCGAAGGTGAGCGCGGCGAGCGCGGCCACCATCGCGACCGAGGCCGGGATCGCCCCGAACCCCTTCTTGCGCCCGAACAGGATCAGCTTGACGCTGATCGCGAGCCCGACGATCGCCGTCGCGACGATCCCCCGCATGACGGGGGACCAGTCGTACAGGATCACCTGCAGCCCGTCGAAGGCGAAGAACCACGCGGCGAGGCCGATGAAGACGTAGACGACCTGCACGAAGCGGCCGACCCACGCGTTCTCGGTCGTGAAGCCGAAGATCGTACGGTACGAAGTTTCCATTGGAACAATCCTGTGTGAACCCCATCCACGCCACCGTCCCCGATAGACGGCACCGGAAATGAGCCGCCAATGTAGCTGAATTCGGCCGGTTTGTCAAGCCCGGCCGGACAAACAAAAATCCGCCCTGTCGGCTTGGCACACGCGGGTCCGATCGAGGAGGAGACGATCTGACCGCTGTTACCAAGCCGACGCGGCGGATTTGTGTTGCCGTAAGTTACCAAAAGGCCCCTTGAACCGTCAAGGAGCCATATCTTCGTCGACTAACTGGTGTCTTCGGCGCAGGCGTTCGGCCTGTAACAGGAGGAAGGCCACCCCGGCCAGACCGCCGAGAACCAGGCCGGAAAAGGCGTTTGCGGGGATGTTCGGCTTGGCAGGCCAGCGGGAATCGAGGGCGGTATCCACAACCTTTACGGTCACGCTCCCCCCGGTCGAAATGTAGGATGAGGCCTGCTGGGTGAGCACGTAGGAAATCGCGTTCACGATCTGCTCGGCCTGCTTCACGTCCTGATGGTACACCGTGACCGTGAGGAGTCCGGTGCCGCGTTCCACACTGGTCGAGACCATCTTCTCCCAGGTCTGGCGTTTGTTGTACTCCTGAGTCGGAAACACGGACTCGTCGATATCAAATCCGGCGCTCATGACCTCGTTGAAGAAGGAGGTGGTATACACGATCGTGGCCAGATTGTTCGCGACCTGCTCGACCGAACGGCTGGCGGTGTACGCATCGAGGTTGCCGACGTCCTGGATGATGAGGAGTCGGACGGTCGACGAATAGCGGAGCGGCTGGAGAAACGAGAGGATGAGCGCGAGCACGAGCCCGAGCACCGCAAAGGCGACGATCGTTCCCCATCCGCGCAGGAAAATGTCCGAGTAATGATGGCGTGCCATAATGAAATCAGTATACACCTTGCCGGCGCGGTCGTCATTTCTGCACGAGGGTCGCGGTCAGCTTTTGCTGGTCCCCGTCGCGATCGATGAGGAGCGTGATCGCATCGCCCGGATCATGCTCAGCCACGAATTCGTCCAATGGGCGTTCCCCGTTCACGACCGCTCCGGACACCTCAAGAATGATGTCGCCGGTCTTCAGCCCAGCCGTGAACGCCGGGGTCGCGGCCGGAACGTGATCCACGAGCGCGCCGCGCGTATAGCCACGCGTTTGATCGGTCGAGAGGCCGACGGCGCGGGACAGATCGATCACGGTCGCGCCGAGCGACGGCCGGATCACCTTCCCTTCCGACAAAATCGAACGGATCGCGGGGCTAATCGCCGTGAGCGGGAGCGCGATGTCCGCCGTATCATCCGGCGATGGAACGGCAAAGCCGAACGGATCAAACACGCCGACCAGCTCGCCGTTCGCATTCGTGACGGGCGCGCCGCCGAGACCGAGCAGGTGTCCGTACACGGGGGTCGCGAGCGCGAGGCGGCGGCTCGGCAGGTCCGCATTCGCGGCGAGCGACGTGGCAAACATAAACTGCTCGAAGAAGGTCGGCACGAGCGACGCCGAGGACGGGACAACGAACAGGCTCTGGCCGGGCAGCAACGAGGCTGGATCGCCGAACGGGATGACCGGCAGGTTCGACGCGTCGATTTTCAGAAATACGGCGTGGGTGATCGTGTCAGCCACGACCTCTTTGACCGCGTACGCCTTGCCGCCGACCACCACGCGCGCGGAGGCGAGCGACGAACTGGTGCCCGGCGCGACCGCGGTCAGGACCCAGCCGTCGGAGGTGAGGACGGTCCCGCTTGCCGAGGCCGCATCGTTTTCAAATACGCCGTTGTCGGGGACCGAGGTAAAAATTTTCGCCACGGCCGGAAAATCCGCCTGACGGACGGTCACAAGTGCGGCGTCCAAACCGACCGGGGTCGGCGCGGGGCGTTGCTCGTTCACCCGGACCGGGCCGGTGATCTGCGCGAGCTGCGTGGCGTAATCGCTGAGCGAGATGCTCGTGAGCGCGGCGGCGATGACGCCGCTGCCGGCGCCGAGAATCACGGCGAGAACGACGGCGCGCGTGCCGGGAGACACAGAGGATTTCATATCAGACCCAGTGAGAAGTTACGACCACGCCGGCGGCAAGCGCAACGGCGACCATCGCGTATCGCCGAACGACGAGCGGCGACAATTTTTGCAGGAAGTGTGCGCGCGTGATGCCAAGATACAGATAAACGGAAAGAGTGAGAAGCGCGGCGTTCGGCGCATAGCCCGACGGCAGATACGCGAGCGCGAGAAACAGCTCCGTCGCGATCAAGGAACCGCCCAGCGCGTACGGCATCAGCCGATCCGCTTCGATCTTGCACACCCAGAGCGTGGACGAAAGGATGAACAGCACCGCCAGAAAAAATACGGAGATCAGACCATACAACGGGAACTGCAGAAACAGTCGAAACCCGAACAGGGCGCCGCTCAAGAAAAACAGACTGACCAGGTTCATGACGAGCGACACATGTTCGATCGCATTCAATTGGTACGTCGCCGGGAGGTGCAAATAGGTAAACAGGTGCTCGCTGAAAAAGAACATGAGCAACGTGGTTGAAACCGCGAGCACGATCTTCGTCAGATCCGATTCGAGAAACAACAGCATGCTCATCGCCGAGACAAGAAGCAAGAGCGGCGTCCCGATCAGCACCCACACGTGAACGTCGCGCATCTGCCAGCGCGCCAACCGCGCGAGCAGCAGGAACGCGGCGACGATCGTGAGCGGCATGAGGAGGAGCGCGAACGATGGGAAGACGAGAATCGAAAAAAACCCGGCAGCGGCCGCAAGGGCGATCGTAAACGGCGTGAATCGGTGGAGGATAAGCATATCAGCCGGGAACCTGCATGACCTGGACGGACAGATCGCCGTCAATGACGAGCGACCCCACGTCTGTCCGGATCTCTTTCAGGGTGACGAACTTCAGGATGTCTTGATTGAAAATGACCAATCCCTGCGCGAGCGGCGGGTTAAAGATCGCCGCCGCAAGCCAACGCGGCATCTGGAGCGACCCGAGCGACGCCTCCGTGACGTCTGCGGCAAGCATGCCGTCCTTTTCGCTGACCAGAAGACGGAGGCGAACCGCGCTTCGCTCTTGATTTTGTGCCACCGGCAGAAAGATTTCAAGCCCGGCGTCCTTGTCGATCGAAACCTGGGCGCGGGATGCGTCGATAAAATCGTACTTGGCGGCTTCCAGCCCTTGGCGCAGCGACGCGGTCAGCGCCGATTCCGGGATCGTCACGGAAACAGCGCGATCCAGCATCTGGCCCGATCCGGCCTGCAGCCGTTCGGTGATCAGCGCTTGAAACGAGGCGGCGAGCACGTCCTGTGCGCTCTGCCCCGGCGTCACGATCCGCGCCGGCACAGGCTCGTGATACGCGATCGGGGTCAGGAACGGGACGGAAACAAGTCCGGTTGCCGCGACCACCCATGCGCCTCCAAAAATCATGGCAACGAGAACCAGAAGTCCGACCACGCCGAGCAACATCTTGCCGCGCGGCCTCGCGGCGCGGCGGACAGCGCTTACCATATCCTGTTTCATCTTCCCCAGCTGTTCCTGCACCGGCTGGCCTTTCTCAATGCGCGCCATACGGTCGCGCGTTTACCGCAACCAGGCGTTGTCGGCGAGGACGGCGTCAAAGCGGCTGCGACCTTCGGTGTACGCGGCGGCGTCGCCTGCGAGTCCCTGTCGCATCAAATTGAGGGCGGTAACGAGTTCCAGGTGGACATCTTTCAAATCAGCGGGCACGAGCAGAGCGAGCAGGCCGTTTTGCGCGGACTCGACCAGATGCAGACGCGCGGCGTCATCCGATGCGGCATCGATGCGGCCGAGCAGCCCGGAGGTGATCGCCGAGGCGCTCGCGCGATAGCTCGCGTCGGAAACCGGCGCGGCCGTTTCGGTCGATCCGGACGTATTGGCCGCCGGAGCGACCGATTGTTTGCCGCTGTATACCCAACCGATCAGCAAGACGAGGCTGACGGTGAGCGCACCGACAACGAACGGAAACCAGCTGCGATGATGGATCGGCGTTTGCATACTCAAGATTTTTCAGGACCACTGATGACGTGAGACGCGAACAGCTCTTCCAAGAGGACGGAAAGGACGGCCGCGAGCGGAATCGCGAGAATCGCGCCGAGCACCCCGCCGAGCTTGATGCCGATGAGGAGCGCGACGATGCTCACGATCGGATTCAGGCCGGTCGCTTTCTGCATGATCTTTGGAACAAGGAAATTGTTTTCCAGCTGCTGAACCGCGAACACCAAGATGAGGGCGAACACCCCTTTGAGCGGCGCGACCGAAAACGCGATGATCGCGATCGGGATGGCCGAGATGATCGGCCCCGCATACGGGATGACCTCAAGAAGCCCGGCGATGATCCCAAGCACGAGCGCATACGGAACGTGCAGGATGATCAGCCCGAGGTACATCGCCGACCCGACGACCAGACCAAGAACGATCTGTCCGCGCAGCCAAGATCCGATGCGCTTCTGCATCTTGCTGAACAGGTTCGAGAGGAACGGCTGATATTCTTCCGGCGCCAAGCTTTTGAAAAAACGCCGCGCGGTGTTTTCCTCGACCACCATATAGAAGGCGAGCACCGCGACCAACACCGCCGTCGCAACTCCTCCGACAAATCCGGTAATCGTTGAGAACAATCCGGTCACGGATTTCGTCACCCCGTCTTGCAGCGTTTTCAAACTGGCCTGGAAATTTTCTCCAAGCCCATACTGAACGGACCAGGCCTGAAACTGTCCGATCGATTTTGTCGCGGTTTCGTACGTCGACGCAAAATTCGAGACGAGTTGCGTCACCTGCACGATGAGCGGCGGGATGATGAGCAGCAACACGAGCGCCGCAAGCAGGAGCAAGATGACGTACACGATAATCACCGCCGCCGCGCGCGGGACATGGCGCTTGGCAAACCACTCGGCAAACGGATCAATGAGCGCCGCGAGCAGGAGCGCCATGAACAAGATCGCCACGACGTCGCGCAAAAACCACAGGAGCGCGATGGAAATCAAAATCAACAGGACCTTCAACACGGTCCAAGATGAAATGGTGATCATGTGCGGCGGCGCCGCAGGCCTCGGGGTGGGCATAGATGAAGGTATGATAGCACAAACAAAAATTTCCCACCCGGTAGTGAGAAATTTTTGGTGGAACTGGGGGGAATTGAACCCCCGTCTGGTCAGATTCCACGCAACGGCTCTCCAAGCTCAGTCCCACTTGGTACCACCGCACGGTGAAAGCGGGACGAAACCCGCGCGGTGGGACCGATCGCTAACTCTTAACCGTTGGAGATCGGAAACCCGACGGTCCAGCTCGATAATATGACACCCGCGAAATCCGTATCGAGCATCAGGAAAGCGGATGGGTCGTGGCTATTAAGCGACGACCGGGACAAAGTTCGGGGTGGAGAACGCCGAAGCGATCGCACCCTTTACCTTTGAGATGATGTTGGCATTTGCATCTCTGCGTCCGGGATTTACGAGGTCGGTCGCGTCCTCGGCTTGCTCGCTGCGCTTCAACTGCCATCGATACCGATCAGTCCCATTACTCTTTCATCTTGGCGCGCATCTCGCGCTCTACCTCGCGCTTCTTGATCGTCTCGCGCTTTTCGTATTGTTTTTTTCCGCGCGCGACGGCGAACTCAAGCTTCACGAGGTTCCGCGAAAGATACACCGAAATTGGGATGAGTGTCAACCCCTCGGTCTTCGATTTTCCGAGCAATCGCGTGAGCTCGCGCTTGTGAACCAGCACCTTGCGATTGCGATCCGGGTCGTAGTTCGGTTGCTCGCCGGCCGGCTTGTATCGAGAGATGTGCGCGTTCTTGAGCCAGAGCTCGCCGTCGCGCACATCGAGGAACGCGCCCTTCAACTGGATGTGCCCGCCCTTGGCGGATTTTGTTTCCGCGCCGGTCAGCACCAACCCCCCTTCATATTTATCAAGAAGGTCGTAGTCGTGCGTGGCTCGTTTGTTAAGCGCCAGAGTGGACATAACGGGGCTAGTATACTACAATTCCCTCTGTTCAAACCTATGCGCATCCACCGACATCGCTTCCGCCGGCCCAAGATCGAAATTCCCCAGTACAAGGCGAATGACGAGATTACGGCCGAAACCGTCCGCGTCGTTGATGAGAACGGGCAACCGCTCGGGGTTTTGAAGACCGCGGATGCGATCAAGGTGGCCGAAGAGCGCGGACTCGACCTGGTGGAGGTGTCCCCGAAGGCCGAACCGCCGGTCTGCCGCATCCAAGACTACGGCCATTTCAAATATCAAAAGGAAAAAGAGGTGCGCAAGCAAAAGGCGCAGTCCAAAGAGGTCGAGGTCAAAGGGATCCGTCTTTCCGTTCGTATTGGGGAACATGATCTGGACGTCCGCCGGCAGCAGGCGGTCAAATTCCTTGAACGAGGCGATAAACTGCGTATTGAGATCGTTCTGCGCGGCCGCGAACGCGCCCATGCCGGCCTGGCACGCGAGATTATCGAGAATTTCATCAAAAAACTCCAGGAACAGTTTCCTCTCCGCATTGAGCAGCCGGTCACCAAACAGGACACCCGCATGACCGCCATTGTGGCCCGTTAGGCCAAAACTTGACATGAAATAGCGCTCGGGATACACTCCGAGCGCTTTTATTCTACCGATATGCCGAAGATCAAGACCCACAAAGCGCTCGCAAAGCGCATCAAGATCACGAAGACCGGCAAGGTCATGAAGCGCTATTGCGGTCAGGCCCACTTCAACACGCGCGATCCGGGCAAGATCACCCGCAAAAAGCGCCGCGACACGGAACTGTCCGGGGCGCATGCCAAGGCCATCCGCACGCTTCTTCCCTACAAGTAATCTTTTCCTATGTCTCGCGTCAAACGCGGTACACACCACGTGAAGCGCCGTCGGAATCTTCTTAAGAAGACGAAGGGCTACAAGTGGGGCCGCAAATCGAAAATCAAATTGGCGAAGGTCGCCATGCTCAAGGCCGGCAAGTACGCGTTCCGCGACCGCCGTGCCAAGAAGCGCACCTTCCGCAAGCTCTGGCAGGTCCGGCTCAACGCCGCGGTCCGGCCGGAAGGATTCTCCTACAGCCGATTCATGGACCGCCTGCACAAGGACGGGATCGAGCTTGATCGGAAGAGCCTGTCGAACCTGGCAATGAACCACCCCAAGGTGTTCAAGAGCCTGGTCGCCTCCCTCAAAAAGTAACCCAAATCCCCCACCCGGGGGATTTTTGGTTTGCGTATCGTTTTTCCCGCCGATGTGTATAGAAGCCCGAGGCGATCGCCCAAAGCCCGGGCGGTTGACAGCGCGAGGTTTTTCATGGCACTCTGGTCCACTCGGTTCCTGTCAGAGGAGGCCGAGGACGCTCCGGTTCCCGGAGACAACGGGGAGATTCCGATGGAGCTCGTTCTGGTAACGGGCCCCAACGGGCCCGTGAGGATCGGTGAATCCGTCGAGATCATCATCGATGTGATCGACGGAACGACGGACACCATGCTCGAATGCATCGCCACGGGCGTGGAAGCGAAGATCAACGGCCAGCCGCAAGAGGCCTTCACGAACTGCGGAGACGGGCCGACGCGCGTGCGTGCGCGATTCCTGTTCGTCGCGACGACGAGCGGCACGGCGCGGGTCATGATCCGACCGACGTTCCAGGAGTGCGATCCGATCCATCTCCTGATCACCGTCGTGCTCCTGAGTCGACCCAACAGCCTGAACCGGCCGACGGTCGACCTGCCGCCGGTGGCGCGAAACGCGACCCCGACCCCGACGCCCGACATCGCCCCGCCGCAGTACTTCACTCCGGCGCCCGTCCCTTCCCGCCCGGCCAACCCGACGATCGAACCGATCGCGTCGCGGCCGGCCGTGCGCACGTCGACGCTCGACGCGCACGAGGGGGCCCCGACCGAGCGGCTGCCGTCCACGCGGACGGCCGAGCCGCCGAGGGGACCGCGCCAGACGCCGAGCGAGATGACGCATCCGCTCGTCGACATCCTGACCGAAAAGCCGGCGCCCCGCCGCGGCTGGATGTACGCTCTGGTCGCCTCGGTCGCGCTCGCGATCCTGGCCTTCGTGATCGTCGCGAGCAACGCACGCCTCTTCCTGCCCCGCGCGTCGACGGCGTCCGACACGGATGTGTCCGTCGCGCTCGCGATCCCCGAGACCGTGCCGCTTCCTCCGGTGCCGACCCCCGCGCCGCCGATCCCGGATCCACCCGCAGCGCCCGAGCCCGCGCCGGACCCGCCGGTCGTCCCGCTTCCGGACCCGGACCCGACGATCGCGGTGCTCACGGATACGCCGCCGGCCGAAACGATTCCCGTTCCGGCCGATCCTCCGCCCGCGCCGATCACCTGCACCCTCCCCGCGAAGAGCACGTTCCTGCTCGCGTACCGGGACAAGGGCAAGATGACGCGCATCTGGGCGATCCAGTGCCAGGAGGACACGATCCGCGTGTGCCCGGACGCGAAAATTGCGCCCGGCGGCGCACGCCTCGACCTCGGCATCTGCACGCCGCCCAACGCAAAGCAGGAAAAGGCGGCCGCTGACCGATGACCGCAACGTCCCCCGTCTCGCAAGAGCACGGGGTTTTTTGTTGCTCCGACCCTTGACGTCGGGTGTTTCTTTTGATACGTTCTTCCCTCCGTCGGACATCCCGTCTGGCGCGAAACGAAAGGAGCTCCCATGGCAACCGCAGGAGGGCCTCCGGGCCCGCGTCCGACGATCGAGATCGTGCCCAACCCCATTCCGGACCTGATCGAGGCGGTCGAGACCCGTCTCGTCGTGTACCTCGTAGACGGCAAGCCCGGCATGCAGGTCACGCTGCAGGTCGCCGGCATCAAGACCGACGTGAACGGCGAGAACGGCTCGGCCACGGTCGTCTCCACGCTCGACGCCACGCGCAAGATCCCGAAGGCGGAATTCGTTCTGACCCCGGAAGAAGACGGGGAGGCGGACATCGTGATCCTGTCGCCGAACCTCGAGTTCGACGACGTGACGGTGAAGACCGAGGCGCCCAACCGCGCGACCGGTGCGACGATCTCGCCGCCGGCGCCGCAGATGCCGCTGCCCGCGCCCTCGGGTTCGGCGAAGAAGCCGCGCAACATCGCTCGCGCCCTGGGATTCCCCGCGGCCGCGATCGGGGTCGCGCTGCTCGTCCTGTTCGGCGCCGTGAAGATCCCCTCGTGGAAGACCGCGGCGCCCGCGGACACCGACCTCGCCTCGGCCGACGCCGCCAAGCCGCCCGAGGCGCCGAAGGAGACCGACGTCGCGGCCACGACGACGGCCGAGAACGAGACGCCGCCCGTGGCGCCCACGCCCAAGCCGGACGAGGCGAACGCGCCGGCGGCGGACGGTACCGCAGACGCGACGCCGCCCTCCGACGCAGGGGCCGAACCCGGCACCGACGGGTACGAGGGACTCGGCCTGCAGGACGACGCTCCCGCTCCGGCCCCGAGCGCTCCCGTGGCGCCCGAGCCGGAACCGACCAAGCCGCCGGAGCCGCAGCCCGTGGCGCCCGAGGCCCCGGCCACCCCGCCGGCGGACGTGCACTGCGGCGCGGACCTGGGGTTCCACCTCCTGAACGGGACGTGGACGATCGACTGCTCGGACAAGAGCATCCGCTACTGTCGCAACGCCAAGATGAGCGGCGGCAAGATCGAGTTCGGGATCTGCTCGCCCCACTGACGTCCCCGCCATTCGGCTTCATGCTGATGGCGGGTTTTCTCTTTCCCTTGACTTTTCGTTATTTTTATGATATCTTTACCCGTCTGCAGATTGCCGTTTTTTTGGCATCGCGACCGTCCGCACGGACGCGTTCTTCCCTCACCCTGTTCCAAAGGAGGCCCACCGTGGCCGGTCAAT
>CAZOPY010000033.1:0-10301 GCA_964581945.1 uncultured Gammaproteobacteria bacterium
AAGCAAGCTGGTAGACCTATGAATACCGACCCCATTTCCGACATGCTGACACGCATTCGCAATGCGCAAGCGGTCAAAAAGACCGACGTGGTGTTGTCGTACTCCAAGATGAAGGAGGCGATTGCGAACATTCTTTCGAAAGAAGGGTACATCGCCGGCGTGGAAACGCAGGGCGAGGACCATGCGCCGTCGCTCCGTCTCAAGCTGAAGTATGATCACAACCGTCCGGTCATCAAGACGATCAAGCGCGTCTCGACCCCGGGCCGCCGCGTGTACGCGGGCGCCGGCGAACTGCCGCGCGTGATGTCCGACCTCGGCATTGCGATCATTTCCACCTCGAACGGGCTCATGACCAACAAAGAGGCTCGCTCGCGCAAGCTTGGCGGCGAAGTTATTTGTGAAGTCGCCTAACCGCCATTTATGTCTCGCATCGGACGCAAACCAATCATCGTTCCCACGGGCGTGCAGCTGACCGTCGCCGACCGTTCGGTTTCCGTGAAAGGACCGAAGGGCCAGCTTTCGTTCACCCTGAATCCTGCCGTGACCGTCACGCAGACGACGGAGGAAGGCCAGAACGTCGTGAACATCACGGTCGCGATGCCGGACAACAAGAAACAGCGGGCCCAGTGGGGAACCACGCGCGCGCTCATTCAGAACATGATCGTCGGCGTGACCGACGGATTTACCCGCTCGCTCGAAGTCGTGGGCGTCGGGTACCGCGCCAACGTCCAGGGGACGAAGGTGGTGTTCGATGTCGGCTACTCGCATCCGGTGGATTTCCAGTTGCCGGAAGGGGTCACCGCGAAGGTGGAGAAGAGCATCGTGACCGTCTCGGGCGCGGACCGACAGGCCGTCGGCGAAACCGCCGCTCGCATGCGTCGCATCAGGAAGCCGGAACCGTACAAGGGGACGGGCATTAAGTTCACCGACGAGGTGATCCGCCGCAAGGCCGGTAAGACCGGTAAGGCCGCGGCCTAAACCCATTTTATGAAAGCGAAGAATCCCACAAAAATTAAGCGCGCGCATGGCGAACGCCGTGCGGCTCGCGTCCGCGCCCGTGTTCGCGGGACGGCGGCGCGTCCGCGCCTCACGGTCTCACGGACCCTGAAGCACATTTACGCGCAGATCATCGACGACGTCTCGGGTCGCACGCTGGCCGCCGCGTCCGACAAGGATGTGAAGACCAAGGCGAAGCCGGTCGAGATCGCTCGCGAAGTCGGCAAGACGCTCGGCGCGCGCGCCAAAGAAAAGGGCGTGACCTCTGCCGTGTTCGATCGCGGCCGTTTCCGGTATCATGGACGCGTGGCGGCTTTGGCTGACGGCGCCCGGGAAGCGGGACTCACCTTTTAATCACACCTATGGCTGACGAGATCAAAACAACGGAAGCGACGACTCCGACGCCGGCAGCGGCGGCTCCTTCGAGTCCGGCCGGGCGCGGTCCGGGCGGTCCGGGTGGCGCACGCGGCGGTCGCGGAGGCGGGCCGGGCGGTCGCGGCGGCCGTGGGGGTGGCGGTGGTGGCCGCGGAGGCGGTGGCGGTCGTGGCGGTGGCGGCGGACGTGGTCGCGGTCGCAACGACGAACCGAAAGAATACGATCAGAAAATTTTGGAACTGTCCCGCGTGACCCGCGTGACGGCCGGTGGAAAGCGCATGCGCTTCCGCGCGGCGCTCGTGATCGGCAACCACAAAGGGACGGTCGGGTTCGGGTTGGCCAAGGGCGCGGACGTCGCGATGGCGGTCGACAAGGCCTTCCGTCAGGCCAAGAAGAACATCTTTCAGATTCCCCTCGTCAACGACACCTTGCCGCATCCGGTCACCGAAAAACACGGTGCCGCGATCGTGCTCCTGAAACCGGCTCCGAAAGGGACCGGGCTCAAATCCGGCGGCGCGGTGCGCGTCCTCCTCGAGCTTGGCGGGGTGCCGAACGCCGTATCAAAGATTTTCGGGTCCAGCAACAAAGTCAACGTGGCCAAAGCGACCATGGCCGCTCTTCGCGAGCTCGAAAAGCCGGAAGAGTATATGAAGGGCAAGAAATAATATGGATCTCCATTCCATCAAACCGGCCATGGGGTCGACCAAGCGGAGCAAGCGCGTCGGGCGCGGGCTTTCGAAGGGCGGCACCTACTCGGGTCGCGGCGTCAAAGGGCAGCGCGCTCGTTCGGGCGGCCGCGCCGGGCTGCAGCTCAAGGGTATTCGCACCCTCATGTTGAAGCTGCCGAAGCGCCGGGGATTCAACAGCCTCATGCCGAAGCCGGCCGTGGTGAACCTGCGCACGATCAGCAAGGTGTTTGGCGACGGCGCCATGATCACCCCGCACTCGCTCGCGAAGAAAGGACTGATCGCGGACGCGCACGAGGGAGTGAAAATTCTCGCCGAAGGCGAACTCACGCATAAAGTGACCTTTAAGCATTGCACCGTCTCCGCTCCGGCCAAGGAAAAGATCGAGAAGGCAGGGGGGACCGTTCTCTAGTCTATGTTGTCGTTGCGCCGCATCTGGAACACGCCTGACGTCCGCAACAGCCTGTTGTTCGTGCTGGCGGTTCTCATCATCTTCCGCATCGCCGCGCACATCCCGATTCCGGGGATCAACGCGACCGCGCTGTCCGTCTTTTTCCAGACGAACCAGTTTTTCGGCCTGTTGAACGTGTTCTCCGGCGGGACGATGGAAAACTTTTCCGTGGTCGCGCTCGGCGTCGGGCCGTACATCACGGCATCCATTATTTTCCAGCTGCTCGGGATGATCATCCCGAAGATGGAAGAGATGCAGAAGGAAGAACAGGGTCGGCAGAAGATCAACCAATGGAGCCGCATGCTCACCGTTCCGCTCGCCTTTTTGCAGGGGTACGGGATGCTGCTTCTCCTGAAACAGCAGGCGCCGAGCGTGCTTGCCAATTTTACGCTGCTTGATTCGGTGTTGACCGTGCTTTCGCTCACGGCCGGGACGATCTTCTTGCTCTGGCTCGGCGAACTGATTTCGGAAAAGAACGTCGGCAACGGGATCTCTATCATGATCTTTGCCGGCATCATCGCGAATCTTCCGACCTACCTGCAGCGCTCGTTTTCGGTGTACGACCGGTCGCAACTGGTGACGATCATCATGTTCGCGGTCGCCGTGCTGGTGACGATCATCGGGGTCGTGGTCATGCACGAAGCGGTGCGCAACGTGCCGGTGCAGTACGCGCGCCAGGTCCGCGGGTCCAAGCTCGCGGGCGGGGTGGCGACGAACCTGCCGCTTCGGGTCAACATGGCCGGCGTGATCCCGATCATTTTCGCGATCTCGATCATCCTGTTCCCGAGCGTGTTCGCCCAGTTCTTCATCCAGGCGAAGACGGAGTGGCTCCGTCAGGCCGCGACCTTCACCCTGCAGCTGTTCGGCAACCAGTTGTTCTACGGCGTGACCTACTTCATTCTCGTGTTCGTCTTCACCTACTTCTACACGGCGGTTATTTTCCATCCGGATCGCGTGGCGGAAAATCTGCAGATGCAGGGCGGGTTCATCCCGGGGATTCGCCCGGGCAAGCCGACGGCGGAATACATCGGCTATGTCACCAATCGCATCATGCTGATCGGCGCGCTGTTCCTCTCCGTGATCGCGACCCTGCCGCTGCTCGTGAAAAACCTGTCCGGCAACACCAGCCTCATCATCGGCGGCACGTCGGTGCTGATCGTGGTCAACGTGATCATCGAGAGCGTCAAACAGATCGAAGCGCAGCTCACGATGCACGAGTACGACGTCTAAAAACGAGAACACAAAAATTAAGACGGGGCCATGCCCCGTTTTTATTTTATTCCTTGATGGAACAGGGATTGAACACAAGAAGTATACTTACGACAACCGTCGTCCAGCTAGAGAACAAGGCCAAGATCGCCACTGTTCGACGTGTGGATAATTATTGCCGCCACCATATCGAACAAATGGAAAAGCAGGTACAATGTTGGGCGAAACTATTCAAATTTTTGTGGACCAGAAGGAATACATCGAACGAGTGTCGACAAAGCCAAAACGTCGACTTTTTTCTGTTTGTTCGCGTCTGGCGACTCTCGTTCTCGTTCTTGCTGGATTGCTCGTATTCGACATCGTACTCGCCGACTCGGTGGCACAGGTTCAGACCACCGCCTATCTCACCCCGGAGTCGGTCGACTTCTTGGTTGCGAAAGCGGGAGCGGGAAGTCCCGGTCTCGCGATCGGCGACACCTTCAGCTTCATCACGCAGTTCACGCCGGTCCCGAACGGATCAAACGTCGGGTTGGGAGGATACGTGACGGTGTACGTCCCGCCGGGAACGGAGGTGATCGGTGCGGACATCGTGGAGCCGAATGCGCTCGGCGGGTTCGACGTCACCTCCCCGAAGCTGCCTGGTCCGGGACCGGACGGGTGGGGAAGCCGCGGTCAGGAGACGTTCACCTCACCGTTCGCAACCGGCGCATGGAACGCCTTGTGCGCGGCATTCGGGTTTACCAACAAGTGTAATGCGAGTATCGCGAACACCTACGCCGATACCGGGATTTTTTATTCTACGGATTCTCGGACAACGGTATTCACGAGCCCGGACACGGACGGCATCGCGCGTCCGACAAACGGCTACAACATTAACCCGACCGGCGGAAATAACCTGATCAACATTCTCGGCTACACGTCCGCACATGCGCATAACCTGTGGGATGCAAGCATGACAAACGCGTTCGGGTCGGCCAACCCAGGCTCTCTGGCCAGTCCGAAGTCCTCGCAACTTTCCTTGAACGGAAACAAGGGTCAGGGGGCTCCCCCTTTTGATGCGGGGTCGGCGGTCTCAGGCCCGAACAGCGGAGCCACGCGGGATTACACGGCGACAGCCGGTCCGTGGCAGCGCATTGTCTCGCCCGGCGCGCGCATCGGCGTCACGACGGTCGGTCCCGCAACCTCAGCGTCCGGTTCCGGCGGTCAGGTGGGCAACGCCGCCACCGTGGTTGGGAGCGAGACGACGACGGGGTTCAATCTGTCGCCGGACAATCCGTTGCCCTCCTCGACCAATGCGGTACGTTTCGCCATCGGGCGTCTTGATGTCGGCGAGTTGAGTTACGCACGCGTCACCGTCCGTGTGACGGCCACGCCTCCGTCTACTGGGTTCAACATCAACTCCGAGGTCGCGGGCGGCGATACCGCGTCCGCCGGCGGAAAAAACGGCAAGGATAACGTGTGGCGCTACTGGGTGCCGAGTCTCACTTACGACAACACAAACCTGTACCTGTTGAAGTCGATCGTGAAGGTGAATGGGTCGGATTACCTCGGCGGACCGATCCCTCCGGCGGCCAAGCTCCGGTACCGTTTGACGTACGTGAACACCGGACCGGTCACGCAGACAAATCTCCACATCACGGACACCTTGCCATCGCAGTCGGCCGCGAGCTGCGTCACGAACATGACCGTCGTGAGCGGCGCGAATATTCTGCCCATCTCGCCGGCAAACCCGGCCTGCGGAGGAAGCACCTTTTCGTTTCAAACGATCACCTCTCTGATTCCTGGCGGCGGAGGGGTCGTGGAATATGACGTGCAGACAAGCGGTGCGGATGGCGATATCGTGACCAACTCCGCGAAGATTACCAGCACGGCTTTGCCGGAAGGAATCGTTTCGAATGCCGTCGTGGTGGTCGGGAACCGCGCCGACTTGAGCGTGGTGAAGAATGTCACGCCGGCCAATGCCAAGCCCGGGGACAACGTGACCTATACGATTGATGTCACGAACGCCGGGTCCGTGGCGACCAGCTCGGCTACGCCGCTCGTCGTGAACGACGTTCTGCCGACCTCCGGCGGATCGGCGGACACCACCCGTCGGTTTACCTACATCAACGCTTCGAGCGTGTTCACGGGGATCGGATCCGTTACGCCGACGGTCACGTCTCCGCCGACGATTACGCCGTTCACCGGAGAGAATCGCGATCAAATTTCTTGGAATTTCGGGAACATCTCGATCGTTCCGGGGCAGACATTTCATATCTTGTTTCAGGCGCACATCGGCAGCAACGTGACGCTCTCGCCGCCCGATTATCCGAACAGCACGATCGTGACCTATAACGACACGACCGGGAACGTGGAGGCGCGCGCGTCGAACACTGCGCCGGTGACCGTCACGAACGCCAGCGCCGATCTGTCTCTCATCAAGACCGTCTCCGATCCGGCTCCGAGTGAGAACGATATTATTCAGTACACGGTGAGCGTCACAAACGGCGGGCCGGACGCGGCTACGGGCGTGTCGGCCGTTGACATCCTTCCTTCCGGAGTCACCTACCAATCGTCTTCGGCCACGCAAGGCGTGTACAGTCCGAGCACGAGCACTTGGACCATCGGCAGCATTGCGAGCGGTGACACCAAGACGCTGACGCTCAATATAAAGGTGAATGCCGGAACGGGCGGAGAAACGATCACAAACACGGCGGAGGTTTCGGCGGGGGATCAGGTCGATCCGGATTCCACGCCGGACAACAACGTGCCGGCCGAAGATGATCAGCAAACCATTTCTTTTACGGTGAATGCCGCCGACCTTTCTCTGACGAAGACCGTTGATGTCGACGTTCCTGATGAGCTGCAAGCGATCGTCTACACCGTCACGGTGACGAACAACGGGCAGAGCGACGCCACCGGTGTGGCTGTGAAAGATCTTCTCCCGGCTGGCGTTACGTTTACGTCCGCCACCCCGAGTCAGGGAAGCTACGTCTCCGGCACCGGGATCTGGACGGTCGGATCCATCTTGAACGGCGCGAGCGCCACCCTTGCAATTCACGCGACCGTCAACTCCGGAACCGCGAATACGATCATTACGAACACTGCGCAGGTGTCCGCCTCAGACCAGGTTGATACGGACTCGACGCCGAACAACAACGCGGCCGGGGAAGATGACCAGGCAAGCGCCGCGATCGCGGTGCGCGCGTCCGATATTTCGGTCACGAAAACCGTTTCTAATTCCGCGCCGAATCCCAGTAATGCCATCTCGTACACGGTGACGGTGACGAACAACGGCCCGCATGACGCTTCAGGGATCACCGTGAAGGATCTGCTTCCCACCGGAGTCACCTTCGTATCTGCGACGGCGACGCAAGGGAGCTATGTTTCCGGAACCGGGATCTGGACCGTCGGGTCCATTCTCAACGGGGATTCCAAAGTGCTCACGATCAACGCCACGGTGAATACCGGGACGAGCGGACAGACGATCGTGAACACCGCTGAACTGACCGCGGCCGGACAGGTGGATCCGGATTCGACCCCGAATAACCATGTTGCCAGCGAAGACGATCAGGCGAGTGCGCCGATCGTCGTCGGGGCCGCCGATCTTTCCCTTACCAAAACGGTCTCGAACGCGTCGCCGAACGAGCAGCAAAATTTTACTTACACGGTGATCGTGAGCAACGCGGGGCCGAACAGCGCGACGAGCGTGACGGTCAAGGATTTGGTTCCGACCGGGACGACCTATGTCTCGTCAACCGTGACCCAAGGAACGTACGCGTCGAACACCGGACTCTGGACGGTCGGCACCATCGCGAGCGGCACATCGAAAACGCTGACGATCACGGCCAAGCCGAACACCGGGACGAATGGGCAGACGATCGTGAACACGGCCGAGGTGACCGCGGCCGCGCAGGCGGATCCCGACTCCACGCCAAATAATCACGTGACGAGTGAGGATGATCAGGCGAGCGCGACGATCACCATCGGCGCGGCAGATCTGTCTCTCACGAAGATCGCGAATCCGTCCTCTCCAAACGTGGGCGGCACCCTTACCTACACGCTGACATTGACGAACGCGGGGCCGAATGCGGCGACAAACGTCGCGGTGAAGGATTTGCTCCCGGCCGGCGTGACCTTCGTGTCGGCAACTCCGAGTCAAGGGACGTATGTCGCCGTGACGGGGATCTGGACGATCGGATCGGTTGCGGTTGCCGCTCCGAAGACACTGACGATCACGGTTACCGTCAACGATGGCACCGCAGGCAGTTCGATCATAAACACCGCCGAAGTGTACGCTGTCGACCAGTCGGACCCGGATTCCACGAAGGATAACCATGTCTCCGGGGAGGACGATCAGGCAAGTGCGACCGTCACGGTGACGCAAGCGGATCTGTCTCTCACGAAGTCAGTGAACAATAGCGCGCCGAGCGTTGGGGACACCGTCGTGTATACCGTCACGGTCTCAAACGCCGGTGATAATACGGCAACGAATGTCGTGGTGAAAGATCTTCTTCCTTCCGGAGTCACCTTCGTCTCGTCCACGCAGAGTCAGGGGTCATACGTTTCCGGCACGGGCGTCTGGACGATCGGCACGATCGCGAGCGGAGCGAGCAAGACCCTCACGATCAACGCGACGGTCAACGCCGGTGCGAGCGGGACGACCGTGACCAACACGGCAGAGGTTACGGCCTCGGACCAGGCGGACCCAGATTCGACCCCGAACAACCATGCTCCTGCCGAGGACGACCAGGCGTCTGCCGCCATAAACGTCAACGTGAATGAGGCCGATCTGCTGTTGTCGAAGGTCGTTGATCAGGACACGCCACAAGAAGGGGAGAACGTCGTGTTTACGATCACTGTTTCGAACCTCGGCCCGTCCAGTGCAACGAACGTTTCGGTCATTGATCAGCTTCCGGTTGGCTTAACCTTTGTCTCTTCGTCCGCAAGCCAGGGTTCATACGCTTCCGGTACGGGGATTTGGACCATTGGCACCATTACGAACGGCACGTCAAAAACGTTGCAGATTACGGCGTCCGTCGACAGCGGAACGGCCGGCTCCTCGATTGAGAACGTCGCTGAGGTATACGCGTCTGACCAGCCGGATCCAAACTCCACTCCGAATAACGGCGACACACCGGAGGAGGAGAACGACCGGGAGGGTGCCACGATCGAGGTGGAAACCAACGCCGATCTTTCGCTTACCAAGTCCGTGGATGATCCAACGCCGGACGAGAACGAGACCATCGTCTACACCGTCACCATCACAAACAGCGGCCCGAATGCGGCAACCAACGTGACGGTAACCGACCTGCTTCCATCCGGCGTGACCTACGTTTCTGATACCCCGAGCCAGGGAAGCTACGTCTCAGGCACCGGCGTGTGGACCATAGGCACGATCGCGAACGGAGACGCGAAGACGCTCGCCATCACCGCGACCGTTGATGCGGGAACCGGGGCTACGACCGTCACGAACACAGCGGAGGTCACGGCATCGGATGAGATCGACCCTGATTCGACACCGGACAACCATGTCGGAGGGGAAGATGATCAGGACCAGGCACCGATCACCGTTCAGTCTGCTGATCTTTCGCTCACGAAATCCGTGGACGATCCGACGCCGGCCGAAGGCGACACGGTGACCTATACCGTGACAGTCACAAACAGCGGTCCGAATGCGGCAACCAACGTGACGGTAACCGACCTGCTTCCATCCGGCGTGACCTACGTTTCTGATACCCCGAGCCAGGGAAGCTACGTCTCAGGCACCGGCGTGTGGACCATAGGCACGATCGCGAACGGAGACGCGAAGACGCTCGACATCACAGCAACGGTGGATGTCGGGACGGACGGTTCGACGATCACGAACACGGCGGAGGTCAGTTCCTCGGACCAGGCGGATCCGGACTCGACCCCGAATAACAACGCCCCTGCCGAGGATGACCAAGCAAGTGTCGCCTTAGGTGTGGAGGTTAGAGCCGATCTTTCACTCACGAAATCCGTGGACGATCCAACCCCGGACGAAGGCGACACGGTGACGTATACGGTTACGATGACAAACAGCGGACCCGATACGGCTACGAATGTGTCCGTGATCGACCTCCTCCCGTCCGGCGTGACGTACGTTTCCGACACTCCGAGCCAGGGCAGCTACGTCTCCGGCACCGGCGTCTGGACCGTCGGCACCATCGCGAACGGCGCGTCGGCGACGCTCGACCTCACGGCAACGGTGGATGTTGGAGCGGGTGGTTCGACGATCACGAACACGGCGGAGGTCAGCGCCTCGGACCAGGCGGATCCGGACTCGACCCCGAACAACAACGCTCCTGCCGAGGATGACCAAGCGAGCGCCACCATCGCGGTGGACTCGGCCGATCTTTCGCTCACGAAATCCGTGGACAACGCGACCCCGAACGCCGGCGGCACCGTCGTCTATACCGTCACCATCTCAAACGGCGGTCCGAATTCGGCAACCAACGTGACGGTGACCGATCTCCTCCCGTCCGGCGTGACCTACGTTTCTGATACCCCAAGCCAGGGAAGCTATGTTTCCGGCACCGGCGTCTGGACCGTCGGCACCATCGCGAACGGCGCGTCGGCGACGC
>CAZOPY010000034.1:0-10069 GCA_964581945.1 uncultured Gammaproteobacteria bacterium
CGCGCCCGCGACGAGGACGCGTACGTCCGCGAGGCGTTCGACGAGCACACCGACTCCGCCGCGATGATCGCGGTCATGGCTCCGGTCGAGGGGATCCTGACGTACGTCGACGACCCGTCGCTCGGACCGGTCGCGATGATCTGGTGGGACGACAACCCGACCGCGCTCGTCGTCGGCGGGATGACGCGCACGACGGCACAAGACGAACGCGCGGTCGTCCCCGGCACGGTGCTCGGCTGGATCGACCAGGATCCGGACGGCGACACGTCGCTGCTCACGCTCGGCCTGCGCACCGGCGAGGCGATCGAGTGGACCGGCGCCAGCGCGAGCTCGCTCGCGAGCGCCGACTCCGCCCCGACCGCGTTTCGCACCCGCGACGTGAGCTGGAACACCGACCCGGTCGACATCGACAGCGACGATTTCGTCTGCGGTCCCGCCGGCCACATCTACGCCTCCGTGCTCGGGGAGTAACACACCTTCGGGCAGCCATAGGGCTGCCCTTTTTGCCTTAAAATCAATAAAACACGCTTCTTATCCACATGCCGGCTCTTGACAAAAAAGCGCTAATGTAGTATAAATATCAGTCTTTTCGGTTGACACCGGACAGGATTTGTGGCCTTATAGAGGTAGAGAATACCGCTTCGAGAAACGTGTGAGGTGGCAAAAATGTTGTCCCTTCCCAGGTTTCCCGCAAGGGTCTCCCCGACTTCCTCGCAACAGTCGGTCGCGCAAGCGAAACGGTCCGCTGTGGACCAGTTGCCTTCCTAGGACCCGCACCCAGCGGGCCAAGGGGTACACCATGATCCGGAACCTTGCGTTCCTCGCGATCGCCCTCACGGCCTTCACCGGCTGCGGGCCCGACGACGGCAACGGCGGCAACAACGGTGGCAACACCGGCTGCACCGGCGCCGACTGCAACACGAGCTCCTTCACCGCCAAGATCGAGGCCACCGCCCCGACGACCGGCGCCGTCACCCTCGACGACGCCATCGCCTGCGACGGCAGCATCGACTGCGTGATCCCGGTCAACGAGGCCGGCGACTACAAGATCGGCTTCGACTGCCCGTCTCACCTCGCGGTCCCCCAGACCGTCACGGTCGTCGACGGCGACGACTTCGCGATCGACTGGGACTTCACCGGAGGGTGGGGTGCCAACGCGAACGGCACGTTCACGGGCGACACCTACGGCGGAAGCCTCAACGTCGTGACCTCGGTCGTGGACAACATGGTCCAGATCGACCTCGACCTCGGGGCCTTCAGCGGCGCCGCGCCGCTCACCGGACACCACTTCGTGGGCGACGATCCGCACGGCGACCACATCGAAGGGGACGTCTCCGACGACCTCCAGACGATCACCTACCACCTGGTCGCCGGCAGCACGTTCGACGACACGCTCCGGCTCCAGTAGCGACCCGACCACTTCGCGACGGTCAAGTCGCTGCGTCTCACTTCGGTGAGTGCCTTCCCGGCGCATGTTCTCTCTGAGAGCAACGCCGGTTTTATTATTTACGAGATTTTCTAAAAAACTAAACAGCGGCATTTTTGCCGCTGTTTAATACTACCCTCCTGCTGATTGCCAGTCGAGGATAATCACCCCCGCGTAGTTCACCCATGGATTATCGATGGGATTCCCCACAGAAGAATCGAGACAACTCGGGTTTCCTCCAACTCCGGCAGCCGAGCCTATTGACTCGCTCGGACAGGCGGTGAAGTTACACTCGTCGTCACCGGTGTCGCTGCTGTAGCAGCCGTCGGTGCCGTCGAGGCCGCCGGTGCAGAGGCCGGTGCACCAGCCCCAGTTGTCTTTCACGAAGACACGTGGCTGGAAGACACATTTGTCTGCGGCGTCTGCGAAGACTCCGCCCGTACACGGCGAGTTCAACAGGCGGCCGGTGCCGTCGTCGGCGTATTCGCATTGCGGGAGCGAACCTGGGTCCGTGTCGCCGCAACGGTAGTCGTGCTGGAAGTTGAGATAACTCGTGTCGCACGCGCCGCTGTCGAGGCCCCATTCGTCCTCGTCTCCACACTGCGGATTGTTCTCGGCGGTCAAGCCACGGTGGTTCTGATAGAAGTTTGTTTCGGCCGTGCTGCCGGACTGGCTGCTCGGCGGCCAGGCGTAATCATCCAGACCGTTCGCGCGTTCGCCATCGCCCCAGTCGACAATGATGTTCCTGATTGGCATCTGGTCCGAACTGGCCCAGGCAAAGAACTTCACGTTCACGCGCTTCGTTCCACCGTCACCCTCGATCGTCCCAGAATCTATATCATTTACCGTGATTGATCCTTCATCACCCTCAATACAATCATTCCCATAGCACTGCCCAATAGAAGCCACTTTCGGAGCTTCCGGCGAAACTCCGTTCACTCCTGTTGCCGTGACGTCCCACGCCCATATACTTGGATTTTCTCCGTCCTCATCAATATATTCTCCTGTTGAATTGCCAGGATTATCGGTCCATTCTTGAGTGACGCCGTAAGTGTTCTCGTCATCAATGCCGCTATATCCGTCTGTGAATGAGATCAGATCATACGATTTAGCGAAGATCTGTTCAAGTCGACCAATCGCGTCGCTCGCGGGCCCAGATGCAAGCAGGTAAGCTCCTGAGGCGTAGCCGCATTGATAATCCGGGAAGCTGTATTCGACGTCCCCGGACAGGTCCGTCCCGAAGTCGATACAAGAAAGTACACGACAATCCTCATCCGTATCACATTCTGAACCGCTGTTAGGTCCATCCCCGACGCAAATGGGATTCGCCGGATCAGTGGTCTTGTCGCAGCTGATTCCGTCATTGCAATCTGTATCTTCACTACCTGTATCACAGGAACAATCCGCATTCGCGCATGCGCCACTCCAGCCGTTTTCCGTGCTCTTCTTGTCGTCGGTTGATCCCGCCACTGTTTCGTATGTGCGGGCGTGCTCGCCTGTCGTATCGGAAACTTGCCAGCCAGACTCGGTGCATGTCAGTCCATCCGCATTCGCTGTCTGGATCAAAGCCAGCGAATCCGACGGATCGTCCGGTTTGTAACTTGTGTCGTTTGTGCATACGACCGGTACCATTGGGTACGGATCCGGATCATTTTCGTTCATGCTGAGATAATCCGTCGCTCGGCCGAACACGGATAGCAGGGTGGTCGGGGTGTAGCCGAAGTGTTCGGCATCGTCATCGACAATCGTCCATGGCGACGGGCTGGAGATCCAGGTCCGATCGGTCCAAGCGGAATTATAGTTTGAGTTCATGTATGGTGTCGCTCCGGCGACCTGCACAACCGACGTGCATGCGGCATGGACTCCCGTTGTCCAGCTCAAATTCCGATAGCCTTGTCCACCGCTGGATTCGTTGAACGGTAGCGAGCCCAAGTCATCGTACGGGGTGATAAAATCTGAGAGACTTGTTGTGATGCCACGCGTGCGACAATTCTGATAGTAGTCGATGACGTCGTTCTGGAACGAGTAGCCGCTAGCAACATCCTCTACGATGTAGATCTTGAAGTCCTGCCCGTCCTGCAACGGAACTCCACGGTTACCGGAATCGATGTCGTCTCTTGCATCCAATGTCTTCTTCACGTTGAACCCGGCAGATTCCGGATCCAGACAAGCTGTTCCGGCTGGCACGGATGTTCCGTCCGACTGACTAACGTCCTCGACCGTGTACGAAGCCTTCGGAACACAGAAGAATGGGCAGTCGTCATCACCGCCGTCAGTACACATCTTATTGTCGTCGTCGGGATTACTGCTATCGCCATTCTCATCAAAGTTCAACTTCCCGCACCCGGTCATCACAGCGAAGTATCCATTCGGACAGACAATCGAACCAACACAGTCTCCATCGTCATGCGCCTGGCCAAGGAACGTATCGGAATTTCCGCTTGCATACGTCCCCCATGAATTACTGTCCTTGCAAGCACTATACGCCTCCGCACAAGCAACTGATGATGTTCCGAGATCGTACGAAGCGTCAATCTCTGCGCAGTATTCCGTCTCGCCCTGATACCCGGCCGCGAGATATTTCGCGTACAGGTCCGTCGAACCCTGGAGTTGATCGACCGGGAGCCAGGTGAGGCAGGCGCGGTCGGCGCTTGCGGAACTGCCGTAGAGTTGGACTGACGTGTCGCGTTCCACGCAGAACCCGGGCCATCCGTAGAAGGTGTCCTTGCGCGTGTACGAGGAACAGATACCGCTCGCCGTCGAATCCACACTCGAACAGCTGCCGAGCGTCGGGTCTGAATCTAGACAGTTGCAATCATCGTTGCTTTCGCACTCGGCGCCGTTGTGCAATCCGCCTGAGCAGACGCCGGCGAGGACGTCCGTGGCCGGGGTTCCGACCGGATAGTAGCGGCTGCTCGCCCCGGTTCCGTACACCGCCTTGTCGTAGGAGCAGACGCAGTCGTCGCTCAGGATGTATTTGGAGGAATCGTTCGGGTCTTTGATCGGAGCGCAAACCTTCGAGTCATTGAACCCGCTGGTGTATGTGTTCGGGATGATGTCACGCTCGTCGGAACTGAGCGCGTTTGTGTTCGTGACCGTGGAGGTCAGATCGCCGGTCGGATCGGTCCAGGCGCTGACAATGTCCGGCGAGAACGGCGAGTCGATTTCCGGAAAACCGCGGCAGGCTTGATCCTCCGCGTTGTCTTTCACGAACGGCGTGCCGCTGATGGCCACGAGACAGGAGTCATCAAAGCAGGTCCCTGTTTTCGCAAGCGCGCCCGGCGCACATTCCGTATCGCTGACACCGTCCCCGTCCGTGTCTGCACTTGAAAGCGTGCAATCCGAAACGGTCGTACAGGTTTGCAGGGTGTTGCTCGAGCCGGTGAGGGTATCTTCGCACGCGCCATCCACGCACGAGTCGTAGATGCCGCTGCAATCGGAATCCTGGGAACAGCTGGCGCCGCTCTTGTCCGGGGTATCGCAGTAGCCGATGATGCAGTCCTCACCGCTGTCGCACGCCGAGTTGTCGGAACAAACCGTCCCCGACGTTTCGCAGAATCCGACCGTACACTGGACGCCGTTGTCCTTGTCGCAGGTTCCGGCGGCGTAGGCGAGACGATAGTCGGCCTCAATCGATTCACAGGTGAAATCCGTGGTGCTGCCGCAATCGCTGTCTTGCGTGCAAGCGATCTGCTCCCCGGTCGTTCCGTCGAGCATGGCGTCGCCCGAGTCAAAGCATCCCTTAATCGGGTTCACGTTGTCCTGACTGTAGAACTCGATCGGAAGCTGTTCCGGAATCGCGTATCCCGAGTAATCAAGCCCATACCACGACGTATCGCGCGAGGAGTAACGGTCTGCGTCAAGCACCACCGGATCTTCATCCGGGAAATCGGTGCAGAATCCGGATTCGCTCGTGCCGCTGAAGTTGTCGCACAGAGCCACGGTCGACGTGACACCGGTCCACATGTTCGTGCGGCTGTCCCACGACAGCTGTTCGGAATCGTTGGTAAGCCACTGCGCACATTCGCGATCACGATACACTTTGAGTTCGCGGTTGGTGTCGTTCGCGAACACCATGCTGTCGTTTCGACCGATGTCGCTCACGTTTCCGAAGACGACGATGTCATCCGCCATCAGATCTCGGCAGGTGCCCGTGACCGTGTTGCCGACCGAGTCGGTGGCGGAGGCGCAGTCCGCGTCTTCGATACAGGACGATCCCCAGTAGATATTTTCCGTGCCTGATGTTCCCGTCGTCGGGCCTTCGGCCCAGATGCCGCTGATCGTCTGTCCGGCGTTCAGATCGTATTCGCAGCGTTGTTCGCAGACGTTCACGTTCGTGCCGTCGGTCAGCGTGTAGTAGCCGTCGCCCGTGTCGGGGTTCGGTCCGTTGGTTCCGATCCCGGACGTCTCCCCGCTCGCCGGATCGTCGCAGGAAACCGGATCCACCAGCTGGCCCGGCGTGCCGCCGAGGAACTGGTCCGCGTGTTCCGAAACAAGGTACGTCGGCGAGGCGGCCGAGGTCAGTTCTTCGTCAATCGTGTTGTTGAACAGCACGCAGCCGTCTTTCAAACTGATCTGGCCGTTGCAGCGGTCGGCGGAGGACAGGGTCGATTCGTCGAGCGACTCGTTATCCTTGAAGAAGTAGTCCTGGCCGTCGAGGTTTTCCCCGGCTCCCGTGTCCTGCGGATCGATGAAGTCCGTGCACAGATCGTATGCATCGGAGCAGGCGCCAGCCCAGCCGGAGAACGCGGTGTCGCCGTTGTTCCAGATCGCGGAGAAATCGCCGCCCTGAATGTACGTGCCGGTGTCGATCGTACAGGTGCCGGCGCCCGAGGCCGCGCAGTCCGAATCGAGCGAACAGTCAATCGAGCTGTCGTCCGAACAGGTGCCGGTGCCGTAGCAGAACTCGTTGGTGCCCGAGCGGAACCAACCGGAGAAGGTGGATCCATCCGCCGTGACGCCGGTCTTGTATTCGCAATTCTGGTCGACCGGATCCTTGAAGTAGAAGTTGCCGTCCTGGGTCGATCCCCATTCTGCGCAGAACAGCGCGCGGTTGTCGCAGAGGATGGAGTCGTACGTGTCGGGCTGGTTCAAGAGATACGTCGAGGTCATGGAGTCGACGACCGTGCGGTCCGCGCTGAACGTCGGCGTGCCGACCTCGGTGCAGCCCATGTTGTCGACGTCGCAGCTTTGCGACCCGTCGTCGATGTAGTATTTCACCTCGTCGCCCGGGACGATCACCGTTTCCGGTCCGAGTACGACGTTTACATCAAGCGTGGCCGGCAGCGCGCCAGCGAAATCGAACTGGCACTGGTTGGCGCCGGCAGCGATCGTACAAACGGTTTCCCCTTCGAGCTCGCAGTCGGTCGCGGCGCCGACGATGTCTTCGTCTTCGTTCAGCGCGTCATACGCGTGCGTGCCGTTGCCGTCCGTGTCCGTCGGGTTGTAGCAGGTGCCGTTGTAGACCTTCGTGTATTCGGACGAGGCGTTGTGCGTGTCGTAGTAGGACGTACACCCGACTGCGGCTTCCGAACAGATGTTGGTGAACTGATAGATGTAGACGTCGGAGTTGTTTTTGTCCGTGTACGTTTCGCAGCCGAGGTAATACTGCGGCGCGGAGGCGCCATCCGGGGTTTCGTCGCAGGTCGACGGGGTCACCCACGAATCTTTGACGAGCGTGACGTTCTCTTCGGCTTCGATAAGCTGCAGGTTGTCGAGATAGAACGTCTGCCCCGCCGTCGCGGTGAACGTGACCACGAAATTGTCGTTGAAGCTCGTGTAGGCGCTCGTGTCGAGCGGACCGAGCGTGTACTGCTGCCAGCCGCCGGTGAGCGTCAGATCCGAAAGGGTGGCGAGCGAGGTCGCGGCGTTGCTCGGATCGACGAAGTCGTGATAGCCCGGACCGGCCCCGCCGTTCCCGACCAATCCAACGTGAATGTCGCCCGATCCCTTGGCCCAGAACTTCAGGAGATAGGTCTTGCCTTCCGTCAATCCACCGACGAGCGTGCCGCAGCTAATATCCCCTTCCGCCACGGTGCAGGCGCCGGTGAGCGATGCGCAGCCGCCCGAGGTCGGACAGGTGGTGGTGTGATCTGCGGCGTAGTAATCCTGCAAGGTCTGCACCCCGTCGTTCACGACCGAGGTCGTCACGCGCAACGAATGCCCGTTGGTCGCCACGGACTCGTTCGAAATGGTGAGTCCGCCCGAGCCGATCCCTTCGTAATCCGCGTACGTGCCGGATTCGAACGTTTCGTCGACGATCGTCGTGGCATTTTCGCTCGTTCCGCCGGTGTAGGAGCGGCAACCCGCGGCTTCCGCCGGACAGCTGGTGCTTGCCGATGCAAGACCGAAGTACCGACATTCGCCCGAGCCGCTGTTCCAGTATCCGCCCGCGACCGCGCAGTCCGCGCTCGTCGAGGTCGTGATGCGGTACGGCGTGCAGGCGCTGTCCACGGACACGGTTTCCGAATACAGGCGGTAATGGATCCCGCCGTTGGCGTCATAAAACTCGCGGCAATCCGGATTGGTCAGGATGTCGTCATGCTCGTCGCAGGTGTCCTGCGCTTCGATGGAAGCAAGATCATCGACACACACCAGGGTCGATTCCGAAGTCACGCTCCAGCTCGAGCAGGGGGCCGCGCCCGCGTTCGTTTCCGTGTTGCCGCTGGAGGTAAAGGTGACCGTGCTTCCACCGGCGTCCGACTGAAGCAGCTGATAGGAAACGAGCTGATACCCGGTCGCGTCCGACCCCTCCCAGGTGAAGTAGGTCGCGCCCGCATCCATGTCCGGCGTCACGCAGGCGCGCAGGGTCGTATACGTTTCGATCGCTTCGCTCGTGAGGTTCGTGAATTCATCACAGCCGACCTGGTCTTCCGTACAGGCTTGGGCGGTCGAGGCGATGAAGTAGAGCGGGAATTCTTCGGAATCGTAATCCGTCGCTTCTTGTTTGAAGGTGGCGTACCCGGAACATTCGCTCGGACACTGGTCGAGGTCCGACAGCACGGCCGGCACGGTCGGGTCGCCGTCAGTCGGGGTGTAGTCCGCGCAGCCGACCTCGGCCGCGGAACAGACGAGCGCATAGTCGGCGCACTCCGCCGGGTCGGTCACCTTCCCTTCGCAATGGAGCCAAGCCGGCGGCACCTTGAGGTAGCTGGTCGTCGGACTGGTGGAGTTGTAGCCAGTGTGGAAATCCGTCGCGTTCTCGCCCACTTCGAGCTGCACCGCGTCCACGGCGACGTTCGACGTGTTACGAATCGTAACGTCCGCGATCAACCCGGTCCGATCGTCCGAAAGAGTCGGGGTCGTAAACGCGCAGTCGTAGCTCGTGAAGTCGTCCGTGGAAACGCCCGCCTCGCTCATCTCGATCGTGTCGCCCGCTGCGGTCGTACAGTCGGAGGAGTAGCCGGTCACGTTCACCGTCTCGCCGGACGTCGAAGACAGCGTCAACCGCGCCGCGACCGTGGCGCCAGCCGCAAGACCCTGGGCGTAGAACGAAATGGTGTAGAAACGGTTCTGTTGGAGCGGAACGTTTTTCTGCGTGAGTGTGCCGCCGTTCAGGGCGTACCCATCCGTTCCATGGAACGCGTCCGCGCCGGCGGTGTCGTAGGTCGCGGTGCCGGCCACGTCCCAGTTGTCCGCCACGCCGTCGCCGTCCGTGTCGTCCTCAAAGCTGGCGTTTTGAATCAGGTTCAACGACAGGTCGTTCTGGATCGGATACAGCTGCGAGCATCCCGCTTCACTGGCATCGCACGCCTGCACCTGATTGTTGTAGTAAATGCGGTCCTCGTACGCATACACATCGTACGAACCGTTGTCGGCGCCGTCGCCGTCCGTGTCATAGCCGTAGCTGGCACGCGCCGTGACCACGCCCGTGCTTGAATATTTGAGCACGTCGTCGGCGCGATCCGCTTCAATGTAGGTGTCTCCGGTCGGGAGCCATTCATACGTGTCGTCCGTGGTGTCGTCCGGCGTCCCCTGATCATCCAGATATTTGTTGGTGCGGTACCACAAGCAGCCGGCGTTCGCCGCGGAACAGGTGTTGAAGTCGAGCGTCTGCAGGAGCCAGGACCCTTGATCGGAGGTGTCGGCGTTCGTGAAGGAAAGACAGCCCGCGTACTGCTCCGGACATTCGTCTCCGCGGAAGTTCCAGACGTTCTTTTCGCGCACGCAGTAGCCGTAGCCGTTGCAGGTGCCGTCGTCGTTCTGATCGATACAGCTCGGGGTGTCGACGCACACGCCGGACCGTCCCGGGGTGAGCGTCGCGACCTCTTGGTCACCGATGGTCGAGGCGCGGCACTGCGTGGTCGGATATTTCAGCACCCAATTCGGGTCGATGAGGTGACACCACGGATGCGACGCGTCAATCGATCCGTCGTTGCTGCACGAATCGAATCCATCGACCACCTCTTGCAAGGTGACCGGAGCGGACTGCGTGTTGCTCGACGAGTCGGCGGCGATCTCAAACCCGATCGGGATGATGCGGGCTTTGCGCAGTTTCACCAGGTTGCCGAAACAGTAGCCGTACGTGTAGCAAAGCGGATCCTGGTTGTGCGCCAGGTCGTCGGAACGGTAGAGCGGCCAGGTCCCGTGCAGGAGACCGTCATCGATCGCCTGCGCGATCGTTATGGGCTCGGTCGTGTTGCC
>CAZOPY010000035.1:0-9984 GCA_964581945.1 uncultured Gammaproteobacteria bacterium
ACCGGTTTCGTCCCCCTGCCCGGGGCCCAGGAGTACCAGCCTTCGCGGGATCTGCGGCGGGAGCTGGAGCGGTCCCTCACCCGCCGCTTGAGCTGTCGGAGCTTGCCGACGAGCTGCGCACGCGCATCCCGGAACTTCCCGCGGCGCGGCGAGCGCGTTTCGCGGACGAATATCGGTTGAGCGCGGGCGACGCGCGCGTCATGTGCGAGAACCCGCAGATGGCCGACTACGCGGAGCAGGTGTTTTCGGAACTGCACGCCTGGCTCCAGGCGCTTCCCGAACTCGATGGCGCGGAAGAGGCGATTTGGGAAAAAGAAAAGGCCAAGCTCGCGCGGTTGGTCGGCGGCTGGCTGGTGTCAAAACTCGGCGGGCTCATGAGCGAACGTCACATCGATTTCTCTTCTCTAAAAATCGACGCGGAAAACTTCGCCGAGTTCATCACGCTTCTCGCCACCCGCAAACTCTCGACGGCAAACGGCATGATCGTGCTTGGCGTCATGCTCGAAACCGGGCAGGATCCGTCACAGGTGATGGAAGACCGCCAGCTCGGGCTTGTCTCGGACGAAACCGAGATCGCGACCGCGGTCGACGCCGTACTTGCCGCAAACCAGGCCGAGGTGGCCCGCTACAAAGCCGGCGAAAAACAGCTCCTCAAGTTCTTCATCGGCGTACTCATGAAAGAAACCGGGGGCAAAGTTGACCCCGGTCTCGCAAAGAACATGCTATTGGTAAAACTCGAGAGCTAGCGCAACGGCCGCATCGACATCCGCCACCCAGCGGATGTTTTTGTTTCGCTTGAACCAGGTCATCTGGCGCTTCGCGAACTGCTTGGTGTCCGTTTTCACGTCCTCGATCGCGTCTTTGAGAGATTGATAGCCGTCCAGAAACCAGCACACCTGCCGATACCCGATCCCGCTCATGGACGGGATCTCGCATCCGAACCGTTCTTTGAGCGCGCGGACCTCGTCGACGAGCTTGTGCGCAATCATCACGTCAACGCGCTCGTCGATGCGGCGATTGAGCTCGTCGCGCGGAACCTCGAGGCCGAGCCAAAGACAGTCATAGTTCTCCTCCCCTTTCTGACGCAGTTCCGAGAATGGCCTGCCGGTTTCGCGGCAGACCTCAATCGCGCGCACGAGGCGTCGTTTGTTGTGGCGATCAATCTCGAGCGCGCCGTTCGGATCGAGCGCTTCGTACTCGGCAAACAGGTCCTCGACGGTGCGCACGTCGAGCTCGGCGCGCAGCGCTGGGTTCGCCTTCACCTCCGGGATGTCGAGATTCTGCACCACGGCATCCATCCAAAGACCGGTCCCGCCGACGAGAATCGGTAAATGTTTGCGCTTCAAAATCTCGGCGATCTTTTTCTCGGCATACGCTTTGAATTCCGCGACGCTGTACTCTTCATCCGGTTCGACCAGATTGAGGCCCCAGTGCGGAACCCCCTCGACCACGAGCGGCTTCTCCGCGAACATGGTCTTTATGCTCGCCGCGCTCGCTTCGGGCCGCTCGCCGACCGGTTTCGCGGTCCCGATGTCCATCCCGCGGTAGACGGTGCGCGAGTCCACGCAAAGAATCTCGCCGTTCAACCGGCGAGCAAGCTCGAGTCCGAGCGCGCTCTTCCCGCTCGCGGTCGGCCCGACCACGGCGATTATTTTTGGTTTCCCAAAAGGACCCATTCTTTTGCCTCGTTAATATGGACATCCACAATTTTTCCAATCAGATCCTTCCCTCCCGGAAACTGCACCATCTTCATTTCGCGCGAGTTGCCGATGCAAGTGCCGGGAAGCGCTTTCATCTTTTCGAGGATATTGCCGGGCATCGCGAGCATTTCGTCCGTCACCTTCGGTTCCTCGTGGCGATCGACAAACACGCTCACGGTTTTGCCGACGAACGCCTGGTTTTTCTGAAGGACCGTTTCCTCCATCAGTTTTTGGAGCACGTTCCAGCGGCGCTTCTTTTCTTCTTTGGTGACATCGTCCTTGAACGCGCGCCAAGCGGCGTTGCCGGAACGCGGTGAATACATCGCCGTGTAGCTGATGTCAAAATTGGATTGTTTGTACAGGTCGACGGTCTGCTCGAACTGCTCCGGCGTTTCGCCGCAGAACCCGACGATGATGTCGGTCCCGAGCGCGATCCCCGGAATCCGCGCGTTCAAGCGACCGACCACCTCCAAAAACTGTTCGCGCGTGTAGCGGCGGTTCATGCGGCGCAGCACTTCGTTGTCGCCGGCCTGGACCGGGAGGTGCAGATAGTTCACGTGCGCCGGAAGCGTCATCGCATCGATCACCTCGTCGGTCATGTGGAGCGGGTGCGGCGCCGTGTAGTGTAGGCGCGAAATCCCCGGCACCTGGTTCACCTCCCAGAGCAGCGCCGCGAACGAATCTTTGTACGGATTCTTCGGCGACAGGTGCTGCGGGTCCGTGATGCGATAGCTGTTCACGGTCTGGCCCAAGAGCGTCACCTCGACGCATCCCTGCTCCGCAAGCGTCGTCACCTCATCCATGATGTCGCGCAGCGGGCGATTTTTTTCGAGTCCACGGCTGAACGGAACCACGCAATACGTGCAGAATTTGTTGCACCCCGTTTGGATCGTCACGTACGCCTGGCGCGTCGAGTGATACTTCGGTTTGAGTTTCAAATAATCTGCCTCGATGTCCGGCGAGTTCACGAGCTCGGGCCGCATCTCGCCAATCCAGCGCGGCAGCTGCGGCACGTCGGAGATCGGAAAATACAGATCCACGATCGGCAGCTTTTTGCGAATCGCTCCGTCGCGGTCGCGTCCCGGCATGCAGCCGGTCACCCCGACGATCAATTCCGGCTTCTTTTCTTTGAGCGCCGCGAACTGGCGTACGAGTCCGAACACGCGATCCTCCGCACTCTGCCGAACAGAACAGGTGTTGATGAGAATGAGGTCCGCGTCGTCTTTCTCGGAGGTGGCGGTAAATCCAACCTGGCCGAGCAGCGTATCGATGCGCTCGGAGTCAGACTTATTCATCTGGCACCCGAAGGTGATCAGGTGATATTTCGGCGAGGCCATAGCGGCAGAAATGTATCAATCTTTTCACAAATTGAAAAGGCCCGGGGTCGGGCCGAAGACTAGGATTCGATGAAGGCGACGATGAGGCGTCGCCGGTTCATCCGTTGTTCTTGTGTGGAGGAACGACGGGCCTCGAACTCGGCGAAGTCGTACGCCGCGGTGATCGCGATGACGATCTTCTCGAGCACGTCGGCCCGGCACTGCGTGAGCAGTCGATCCCACCCGGTGATCGGCCCATGGCGCTTGGTCAGTCGCTTGAGCTGCAGCGTCACGCGCGCCAGACGAAGCTCGTCCCAGATCCCGCCGTGTTCGTGCAGGAGCCGGGCGATGGTCTGCGCTTCGAGCGGATCACGAAACGGGCTGAACCCGAGCGTCCGCGGCAGGCGACGGACGTAGTGCGCGACCCGCGGCTCGTCGTCCGTCACGACCTCGTCCGCATCGTCATCGAGCACGACCGTTGCTTTGCCGTTCCCTGCAAAATCCGGCACGATCAGCTGACCCATGCATCCTCCAACCTGCGCACCAGCCTAGCGAACAAATCGATCCGTGTCAACGGACAAAGAAAAACCCCGCTCGAAACGAGACGGGGGACGTTACGGCTGCGCGCGCAGGTCGGAGACGAGCTCGGCGAGCAGGTCGACCAGCGCGGTCCGGACGAACGGACGCAGCACCTCGATGAGCGACTCACGCGGGAGCCTGGCGAGCAGCGCCTTCAGCTCGTCGAGCGTGGGCTCGCGCACGGCCGAAGCGGGAGCGGGCGGCGGCTCTGGTTCGGGCGCGGGAGCTGGAGCCGGCGCCGGTACGGCGGGAGGCGGGGCCAGCACAGGCGGATCCGGATCGCGAGGCGGGGGCGGAGCCTCCGTCTCGAGCTCCTTCACGGGCTTGAATCCTTCTTCGCGCATCCACGCAACCACCATGGCCGGCGTCAGACTCGGGATCACGTCTTCGCTCAGTGCGAGGCCCTTCTGGCTCAGTCGCCAGAACAACCCGCGAATGCCCGAGATCTTCTTGTCCTCGAAGCACCCATCGTTGTTCATCTGGGCGCGGTTGGTGATCGGGTTCGAACTGCCCGGCCAGTGATGGCTGAACAGGCGCCAGGCGAGTCGCGGATGCACCCACGGACCGGCGTACTCCTCGAGCACTCGGTGGTCCGCGAACAGCGTCTCGGTCTTCCCGCCGCGCCGCTTCACCTTCGGCGGCGGAGCGGGCGGTGGCGGGGGTGGTGCGGGAGGCGGAGGAGCGGGCGGCCTCGGCGGCGGTGGCGGGGGCGGCGGACGCTTGGCCCGTTCGCGCCCCGCGTCCGCGTTCGTGCGCAGGGCGGCGAGATCGTGGTTCACGATGTCGCACAGCTTGAGCAGGTGCCCGCCCGTGACCGGCAGACCAAGCTCCAGGAGCTTGGCCGCGAGCACGTCCTTGTTAATCTTCCCCGCGTCGCTGACCCCCGCTTCCCGAAGGAGTCGTTCCACGACCGGACGATCCGCCGGAACGAGGATCCGCGCTTCGACCTCCTTCTCGAGCGTCTGCTGCTCGAGCCGGCCGCGCCGGTGGAGGCTCGTGAGCGGGATGTAGTTGCGCGTCAGCCGCTGCGCGTCCGTGACGCGCCGGGGGTCGCGAACGCGCTCGTACCCGCCGTTCACGCGACGTCCCGCAGCCTCGAACACGGCGAGCAGGACGTCCGGATCGATGTGACCGGCCGCGTGCACGATCGGCATCGCCGAATCGATCCACTTCACGAGGCCCATGACCATGCTCTCGGGCAGTCCCTTCTCGTTCAGAAGGTACCAGGCGTACTGCGCCCAGGTGACGGCGGTCGTCCGGTGGACGGCGCCGAGAATCAGCGTGGCGAAGCTGTGCGGAGCCGTGTCCTGCAGCGCGCGCTTCTTCCCTCCGTCGATTCCGAGGCGGGTGACAGGCTTCTGACGTGCCAAACGAACTCCTTTCCGGGATGAACCGGGTTCTCCAACAGAACGCGGCATCGTGCCAGATTTTGCCCAGGCTGTCAACACAAGACGCGTAAACGAAAAACGACCCGGGATGGGTCGGAAGGGTCCGTCAGGCTGCGAGGTTCTTGACCTCGCTCGGGGGAATGAGCAGCAGGGCGAGCAGCGCCGCGAGCTTCGCGCGCCGTGCGACCAGCTTCGGGTCGGGGATGCGTGCGCTGTCCGAGGCCAGCTTGTGCGCTTCGCGCTCGGCCCAGGAGCGGACGCGTTCCCAGCCCGCTTCGCCGTGCAGCTCGTTGAAGCGCCGGCGAAGCGTGGTCTCGTCGCTGTAGATCGCGACCATACGACACGCGTGCGCGTCCCCGGGTTGCACCGTGGTCGTCCGAAGTTTCGGAAGCAGGCACCGCAGGATGAACCGCCGATCTTCCGCCGTGAGGGCGGTCTTGACCGGGATCTTGTCCAGGCACTCCGCGACGAGTCGACTCATCGCGAACGGCGCCTGAAGCGGCGGGGCCACGTCGTCGTCATCGTCGTCCAGGTCCCAGGACGAGTCGTTGTCCTCTTCCGGCGGCTGTTCCTTCGGCACATACGCCGGAAAAGCTGGTTCGATCACTTCCCCCATCACATCCTCCAAAGGCAGAAGGGACCGGGCATAGTAGCCCATTTTAGCCGCCGTGTCAACCCCCGGAAAAGAAAAAGACCCGCGGAGGGTCGAAGGGGGGCGACAGGGCGCTCATGCGGTCGCCGCGAGGGCGGCGCGCGGGAGCTTGTCGATGTCCTCGGGAAGGAGCATCAGCATCGCTGCGTCCTGGATCACGTGGTCCAGGAAGATATGCGTGAGCAGCGTCGCGTATTGGTCGTCGCGAGGGCCGAGCTGGGACTCGACCCAGCGAATGGCCCAGTCGGACAGATCGAGTCGTTCGAACGTCCCGAACAGCTCCTTCCGGAACCGATCGTCGACGACGTTCCGCTTGATCGCATCGAAGGCGCGGCCGACGGATGGGTGCTCGGGTCGAGCGTGGCCCACCCGGGCGAACACCTCGAGGGCGCGCAGCACCACGGTGGCTTCCTCGTCGTTCATGTGACGCCCGGCTTGGTCCGCCCGCGTCATCCTCCCGAGGAGGTCGAGCACGAGCTCGATGGTCGGGTGCCGGAGGCGAAAACCGAGGCGCTCGAAAGCCTCGGCTGAGTTGTTCACGACGCCCGGAAATACGTGGAGCGTTCCCATCACTTCTCCCTGACGAGACTGGTACCTTAGGGGAAATAGAGCCCTTTGTCAAGAGCCTCTCTGGCTGGGAAATATCAAACAGGGCTAAGATTAGCGAACAGAATTGACATTTTTGGAAAATTCTGCTATGATAGCCGAGTACTATTTCTTAACCATCTCTGCGTATGCGCTCCGAATCGGATATTGCGAAGAGTCGTGCCATGGCCGGCGAACTGAAAGAAAGCCGCCGAAAAAAGACGCAAACCGAATCGGAACGAATCGCGGAGCACCGCGAAAAATCGTTCGAAGACCTGTTTAACGAATCGTTCGCCCGCACTCACCGCGACGCGAAGAAGACGGTTCGCGATCTCCAGGGCGCCGGAGAGGCGATCAAAGATCGCATGATCAAAAAGATCGACGAACTGGACCCGACGGAAATGATGGCGGAATATAAGGCGGCGATGGCCAAGGGGAAGTCGCCAACCTCCATCGAAGATTACGTGAACAAATGGATGAACGCCCAGGTTCGCGAAATCGTCGGTCAGAAAAACGCGATCGCCTCCGAGGTCGCCGCCGAATTGATGGCCGCGAAACGCAAGGCGACGGAAGAGGCCGACCTTTTTGCCGGAGCTATGGACAAGGGTGAATGGTCATCCGCCAAGCCAGCCAAGAAAAAGGCCGCGTAAAACGAATACAAAAACACGCCCGCTCGGGCGTGTTTTAGTTTTAGGATTTTGGCGGAGCGCCGTCCGCGCGAATCTTCTCGAGCAATGCACTCTTTTCGAGCACCAGTTCTTCTTCCTGGCCGAAAACGCGCACGTGGAGCGGACCGCCTTCGACCTCCTTCCCGCCGACCACGATCGTCCAAGGGACCTTCATGGTGGCGGCGTTTCGGATCTTCTTCCCTACCTTCTCGTTCGATTCATCGAGCTCGGCACGCACCCCAGCGTTCACGAGATCCGCGAGCAACGATTTGGCAAACGGGATGAATTCCTCGCTGACGGTTGCGAGCCTCACCTGCACCGGCGCGAGCCAGAGCGGGAAGGCGCCGCCGTAGTGTTCGATGAGAATCCCAAGGAACCGTTCGGTCGAGCCGAGGATCGCGCGATGGATGACGACAGGACGCTTTTTCGTCCCGTCCGCGTCGATGTATTCGAGTTCGAACCGCTCCGGCAGGTTCATGTCGAGCTGGATGGTCGAGAGCTGCCATTCGCGGCCGATCACGTCTTTTGCGATGAAGTCGAGCTTCGGGCCGTAGAACGCCGCCTCGCCGACGCCGACTTTGTGCTTCCAGCCGCGGCCTTCGATAAGTTTCGCGAGCGCTGCCTCGGACTCCTCCCAAATCTTCGGGTCGCCGATGTACTTTTCCTTGTTGGCCGGATCGTGCGTCGAAATGCGCACCCAGAAATTCTCGAACCCGAACGCTTTATACGTCTCGCCGATCATGTCGAGCATCAGGTTGATCTCGCCTTCGATCTGGCTCGGGAGTGTGAACACGTGGCAGTCGTCCTGGGTCAACGCGCGCACGCGTGTGAGCCCGGACAGCTCCCCGGATTTTTCGTAGCGGTAGTTCGTGGTTGTGCAGGTGTAGCGCAGCGGAAGTTCGCGATAGGAGTGCGGCTGCGTCTTGTACAGCATCATGAAATGCGGACAGTTCATGGGCTTCAGGTAGTACGCATCCTCCTCCGGCAATTGCATCGGCGGATACATCGCGTCGTACTTCTGCAGGTGGCCCGAAATCTCGTACAGTCGGCCCTTGGTGATGTGCGGGATCCAGATCGGCACATACCCGCGTTTTTCCTGGCGCTCGATGATGAAGTTCTCGACCAGACGACGCAGGATCGCGCCGCGCGGATAAAACAGCGGCAGCCCCGGGCCGATCTCGTCGATGATCGCAAACAGCTCGAGTTCCTTGCCGAGTTTGCGATGGTCGCGTTTCTTCGCCTCCTCCATCATCACGAGATAATGCTCGAGCTCTTCCTTGGTCGGAAAACAGGTCCCGTAGATGCGAGTCAACATCGCGTTCTTTTCCGATCCGCGCCAGTACGCGCCGGCGATCGAAAGCAGCTTGAAGTTCTTGAGCGCTTCTTTGGGGTTCTCGACATGTCCGCCTTTGCACAGATCGACGTAGGTCCCCGAGGTGTACGAGGTCAGCGTCTTCCCGTCCCCGGCGAATTCTTCGATCAGTTCGCACTTGTACGGGTTGTCCTTAAACAGGGCGAGCGCTTCGGCCTTCGAGAGTTCCTTGTGCTCGAACCCAGTCCAGGTTTTCAGAATCTCGCGCATCTTGTTTTCGATCCGCACGAAATCCGTTTCCGAGACCTTCACGTCTCCGAAATCAAAATCGTAGTAAAACCCGTCCTCGATCGGCGGCCCGATCGTGCGCTTGGCGTTCGGCCAGATGTCGAGAATGGCGGCGGCCAGCAGGTGAGCGCAGGAGTGCCGAAGATTGTTCAATTCTTGTTCAGTCATAAGATGAGATACGGAGCCACTATACGAGCCGCGAGGTGGAGCGTCAAGAAACGAAATCTCCCCCGCCATTGGCGAGGGAGAGGTTATCCACAGTCTTACGAAGCCGGCTTTTCGATCACCACGTCGATGTGATCTTTGAGCGTCGGAACCGTGCCGATCCAGGGCGGGAAAATGTCGACCTCGACCGAGCTGGCGAGCCCTTGGCTCACCAGGGACTTCTTGATTTCACTCGCTGTTTTGCCCGTAAAATTGTCTTTCGCAAGCGCGGGGTGCGTGGCGGAGACGACGGAGATCGCCTTTTCCTCGATCCGCAACTGAGCCGTTCCCTGCTCGACATTGTACTTCTGCACCGTAACCGTCGTGTTGTCGGTCGGCGTGTCCGTGAACTCGAATCCCTTCATGAGCGTTTCATACAACTTCGCCTGTGCGAGCTGACTCACCGCCGCGTCATCGTAGAACACGGCCGTAACCTGCATGGACATGGTGAGCGTGAACTGATCGGTTTCGGTTCCGGCCTCGGTGTCGCTGGTCTGTTTGGTGACTTCGTCGAAGAACGCCTCGCCGTTGTTGTCACCCGCCTGCGTGCGCAGATCGGTCTTTGCGTTTTCGAGCATCTCAGCCTCGAGGCTCTTGGCCGCCGCATCGATTTGAGCCTGCGAAACGACCGTGACCTGACGCGATCCGCCCGTCATAGGCGCGGACGATGTGGCGAAGATAAGCGCCTGGAGCGAGGTGGACAGGCCGGGGATCGTAAATTTGTCAGGAGCGATGTCGCCGGTCGGACCTTCCTGGTCCGCGTGCACGATCGCGTCAACCTGTCCGTGCGCCGGAACGGTCACGCCCGTATCCAGACGGAACAGCACGCCGGTCGAGGACAACAGGCGGGTCGTCGCGACGAGCGGCTGCGCGCTGCCGGTCTGGTTCACGATCGTAACCGTGCCGCCAGCCTTGCCGTTCACCTGCGTCATTTCCCCTCCCGTAACCGGAAATCCTTTTGTTTCTTCGTAGGCCTTCGTGGCGACCACCCCGCGCACCATGCCCGAGGTCGGCGCGGTTTTCACGACCTGAACGAGGAACGACGTTTCCACGGTCTGCGGTTGCGGGACGACGCGAATGGTAGCGCTGGTCGTCGAGACGAACAGCACGGTCGCGAGCACGGCTGCGACCAGAATCACAAACAGGCCGGCAATGCGTCGGTAGAGCTTCAATGAGGGAGCGGGAGAGACGACCTCCGGTTCCTTTTTCGGCGTTTTCTTGGCGGCGCTTTTCTTTTTGGGAACGCGTGCTGCTTCCATAATCCTCCTGTTATGGGCGTAAGAACTTCAAAT
>CAZOPY010000036.1:0-9557 GCA_964581945.1 uncultured Gammaproteobacteria bacterium
TCGTGGAATCCTGAGGTTGTGATCTGGGGTGTCATCCTGCTGGCCGCACTGCTGCTCGTGCTCAGTGGCCTGCGCCAGCGAAGCAATGCCCAAAGTTTCAATGCGATCACTGCGGCACCGTTCGGAGCCTTCCGCCGTGATGCGTTCGAGTTCGGTTTGCAGAAGCGTTCCTTCTGTCACGGCGTCGCCGAGTTCCCGCGCGCGGGATTCGTCCGCACACAGGCGCGAGAGCGACTCGAGCGTGCGCGTGGCGTACGTGAGCGCGAGCCCGTATTCGCTTGCGGCGATGAACAGCGAGGACGGATCGCCGAGCGCTTCATCCGCGCGCGCGAAGGCAATCTTCATCGGCACGAGACACACGTTTACATGGATGCGGAACAGGTCGCGGTCTTTCACGTCGTCACGATAGTACGCCGCGCCGGACCACGCGAACAATCGGCGCGCCCAGGCAAACGCGCGATCCGAAAGCGGATCGCGCCACGGACGGTCGCGGAGCAGTTCCGTGAGCGGGCGCGCGTCCTCGATGGATCCGCCGGCATGCAGCGGAGGCGCCTGATCGAGCGCGGCCGGCCCGAGCGTGCGTTCGAGTTCAAGCTCGAACCGCTCCTCGGTGTCGACCTGTTCCTCGAGCACGTCGTCTTCCATCTTCTCCACCTTCCCGTGACGACGCAATCCGTCGTGCGAATGGAAAACCGCGTCGAGATCCTCTTCGATGAGGTCGAACTCGTCGCGGAAAAAATACCAGGGGTAGGCTTCGTGCGGGTCCATAGTTAGCGGCGGCGCAGGCGCAAATTGAACAGCATGTCTTCGAGCGCGCTCACGTTGCGTTTCGCTTGATCAAATTTCTGCCGAAGGTAGCCGGTCAAATCCATGGCGAGCAAAAATCCGATCGCCATTTCGACCGCCGCGTGCGCGCGCTCGACCTCTTTTTCGTTCCCGAGCGTGGCCTGGCGCACCGCGTACCGCACGATCTCGCCGGTCGCGTCTGAGAGCCCGGCAAGAAAGGTGTGCGGGTGCATCATGCGCGCCTCGCCCTTGCCGAACGCGCCCGTCTTCACGTACGACGCGAACAGTCTCGCCTCGGCGTACTCTTCGATCGCCGCTTGGTACGCGCCCTCGTCTGAGAGCTCCGGGATGCGGCGCTGGCGCGCTTCGACCGTCTTGAACAGCCGATCCGCTTCCGTAAGCATCTTGTCCGCCCCGGCGACGTCCCCGCGATGGAGCGCGAAAATCGCGCGCTTCGAAGCGCCCAACGCGTCGTTCGACGCATGGATCACCGCGGATCGTTCTTTCTGAAACGATGCGTACTGTTTTTGGATGGTCGAGAAGAAGGCGGGAGGTTTCATGAATGACGCGTCGATGAACGGCTGGAAGCCGTCGGGCGCCGATAAGCCCGTTTTGTGGCCTCAATCGCAACCAATTTAATCACTCCCATGATAAGCAATAATCCGATGTCCGACAAGCGAAGGGGGACCGCATCGAAGGCTTTTCGAAGCGGCGGAAAAAAGAGGACGACCGCCATGAGCGCGAACCCGCACGCGACCCCGAGCACCAGCCACGGGTTCGAGAACGGTCGGATCGCGAGCAGACTGCGTCGGAAACTCTTCAGGGCAAACACATACAGCAGCGAGTCGATCCCCACCGCCGCGAACACGATCGTACGTGCGCGCTCGACATCTCCGGTCGCGTGGAGATACCCGACGTACAACAGGAACAGAACGACGTCCGTAATCACGCCGATGACGAAGATGAGGGTGAGCATCTCCCGATTCACAATCGGCTCCGCGCGCGGACGCGGCGGGAGATCCATGACGTCCGGTTCCCCCGGTTCCAGCGTGAGCGCCGCATTCGGGAGGCTGTCCGCGATCAGGTTGATCCACAAGATTTGCGCTGGAAGAAGCGGCGCGGGAAGTCCGAACAGCAACGCCCCGGTGATCAAAATGATTTCCGTGAAACTGTCGGCCATCAGATAGACGACGATTTTTCGAATGTTGTCGAAAATGACGCGGCCCTCGTTGATCGCTGCCGTGATCGTTGACAGATTGTTGTCGAGGAGGACCAGATCAGACGCTTCTTTCGCGACCTCGGTGCCGGACCCGAGCGCGACGCCGACGTCCGCCGCGCGAAGCGCCGGGGCGTCATTCACGCCGTCGCCGGTCATGGCCACAACCGCATCGTGCGCATGCCAGGCCTGAACAATGCGCAGTTTGTGTTTCGGTTCCACGCGCGCAAACACGTCGATCCCGGTCACACGACGGCGCAGTTCGGCATCATCCCAACGATCCAGATCGTCCCCGGTCGCGACCCTCTCGTCGCCGGTCGAAACGCCGGCGGCACGCGCGATCGCGAGCGCGGTCTTCGGATGATCTCCGGTGATCATGATCGTGCGCACGCCCGCGAGCGCCGCCTCTCTCACGGACGCCGCCGCCTCCGGGCGAAGCGGGTCCTGAAGCGCGACAAGACCGACAAGAGTCAGTTCCGAAAGATCCGTTTCCGCAAGCGTCTGCGCGCCCGACGGCATCGAGCGATACGCAAACGCAAGCACGCGCAACCCGCGCTCGGTCAGATCCGTGACGCGCCGCTTCCATCGACGCATCGCTTCCGGATCCATGGCCGTATCATGACCGCGTGCCCGTTCGCGCGTCGCCCAGCTGAGCACGCGTTCCGGCGCTCCTTTGACGAACAGATGACGCTTCCCGTCTTCCGCGTCGTGAAGCGTGGCCATAACCTTACGTGTGCTGTCGAACGGTACCTCGGCGCGCCGCGGAAATCGTTTGGCATCCTCGCGTGGATCCAGCCCAAGATCAACCGCGGCGAGCAGAAGCGCGCGTTCGGTCGGAGTCCCGCGGATCGCGTCGGGTTCGAACGATCCATCCCCGTCCACGACGGCGTCGTTACACAGCATCCCGATCTGAAACAGCAGGCGGCGATCATCGGCCTCGTCGGCATCGAGCGGATCCCCGAGGCCGGCGGCACCGTCCGCGAGCAGTACTTCCTGCACGCGCATTTCCCCAAGGGTCAACGTGCCGGTCTTGTCCGTGCAGATCACATTCACGCTGCCGAGCGTTTCCGCGGCCACAAGGCGCCGTACGAGCGAACCGCGGCGAAAAATGCGCTGCATCCCGACCGCCAAAACCACCGTGATCGCGACCGCAAGCCCTTCCGGAATGGCCGCAACCGCGAGCGCGATGCTCGTTTCGAGCATGGGGATCGGAGCGATCCCGCGCGCGACGCCGATCGCAAACGATCCCGCGATAATGACGAGCACGAGCGCGGAAACGAATCGCGCCAGACGCGCGAGCTCGGCTTGAAGCGGGGTCGAGCCGTCTTCCGTGCGTTGAACGAGTTCGGCGATGTTACCGAGTTCGGTGCGCAGCCCAATACCGACCACGACCGCCTCGCCCTGCCCTTCTGCCACGCTTGTTCCGGCAAACACCATGCTGGCGCGCTCGGCGAGCGGCGTGCCCGGCTGGACCGGTGCCACGCCCTTGCGCGTCGGAAGCGATTCGCCGGTCAGGGACGATTCGTTCGTTTCCAAATCAAACGCGACGATGACGCGCGCATCCGCCGCCATCCGGTCGCCTGCACGCAACAATAAAATATCCCCGGGGACGACCTGTTCCGCCGGGATTTCTTCGGCTCGACCGTTTCGACGCACGAGCGCGCGCGGCTGCACCAGATCGCGCAACCGTTCGAGCGTCCGGCTCGCTTGATATTCCTGGAAAAAACCGACCACGGCATTCAACCCGACCGCGCCGGCGATCACGGCCGCGTCGAGCAGATCGCCGAGCGCCAGACTCACGACCGCAGCCACGAGCAGGATCAGCATGAGCGGCCCGCCAAACTGGCGCGCGAACACCACCGGCCAGCCAGGAGCGCGCTCGCGCGGGAGCGCATTGGCGCCCTCGCGTGCTTGACGGCGCATGACCTCGTCGGCCGACAAACCATCCGCATGCGCCTTGAGCGCCTGCATCGTCTCGCGGACCGACATCGCATGCCACGCAGAACCGGGCATACTAATGTCGGACGCTCCGATACAGCTCTTCCGTGTGTTGGGTAATGGCGTCCCACGAGAAAAACTGCGTGATGACCTGCTGCGTTTGTTTGGCCGCGCTCGCCAGTTCGTCCGGGTGGGCAAGCAGGAAGGCGAGTTTTTCCGTGAGGTCCGCCACGTCTTTCGAACGGAACGAGAACCCGACGTGATGGATCACCTCCAGGTTTTCCGGGATGTTCGACACGAGCACCGGCGTCCCGAAACTCATCGCCTCGAGAACGACGACCGGGAGCCCTTCGGATTCGGACGGCTGCACAAACAGGCAGGCGTGAGCAAACAGCTGTTTGAGCGTTTCACCGGACTGATAGCCGAGAAACAAAATGTTCGGATCGCCCGCGGCGCGGTGCTTCAACTGCTGCTCGTACTCGGGCGTGTACGACGGCGCGCCGACGACGACGAGCTTGTGGCCGGGCGCGCGCAGACGCTTGAACGCCTCGATCAGATAGTGTTGCCCCTTGTGTGGAACCAGACGGCTGACGCTGAGCACGTACGACCCGTGCGAGAGGCCAAAACGCGTGAGCTCGTCGCTCGCGGAAACAACCTGCGGATCGGCACCGTTCGGGATGTACACCGCCTGGCAACGGTAGTGCTTGCGCGCATACACCTGAATGACGTGGCTCACCGCGATCGTCGCATGCGGAAAGGTGCACGCCGCCCATTCCCCGAGCCACAGATAGGTTCGCGCCGCCCACCCCCACTTCGCATGAAACCGATCCTGCGAATGGAACGTGACGATCACGCGGCAGCGCGGCTTGAACACGCGCGGAATCCAGGCGAGCGTGGCCGGACCGACGCCGTGGTAGTGGACAATGTCGTACGGCTGGAACAGGGCGTGCAGGGTCGAAAAAAAGCTGTGCACGATCGCTTCCAGGTTTTTGCGATAGACCGTCGGCAGATAGCGCATCTCCACTCCCGCCTTCTCCGCCGCCCCGTCGTCCGGATACCGGCGGCGCGCATACACCGTCACCTCGTTCCCCAACCGAACCAACCGGGTCGCGAGCTCAAACACGTGCCGTTCAATCCCCCCGCCCTTTTCCCCAAGAGCTAGCCCTTTTTGTCCGATCATGGCGATACGCATGGGGGTATTGTAGCGGGAACGAGACGGGTTACCAAGCGGTAGGCTTGCCAGGCCACAGAAAATTCGCTATGCTCTCGTCACTTGCGCTGGTAGCTCAGTGGTAGAGCGAGGGCCTTTTAAGCCCGCGGTCGTGGGTTCGATCCCCACCCGGCGCACCAAAAATCCGCCGAGATCCTCGGCTGATTTTTCTTTTCCTGTTTTTATCCACACCAGCGTTGACGTCAGAAACGCGTCCGTTATACTGAGGACGATGGTTCTTCCATAGAACCTCTTGTCATTAACCATGAAGGACGTATGGACACGGGAGTGTGCGTCTCCTGCGGCGCCGAGGATGTCGAACTCAACGACAACGGCGAGTGCGAGAACTGCGGTGACGTGAAGACCGAAGAGGAACCGGAAGAGGCGGAAGCGGAGGTCGAGTAATTTCTTTTTGATTGCAAAAACATCCCAGACGGGGATGTTTATGTTTGCAGCAGATGCGCGGCTTCGTCGACCATGCGATCCGCGATGTCGGTCGGCAACAGATGATGCGCGGCGTCTCCCAGACGCGCGCGTTCCGCGGGATCGGCGAGCAGCGCGTCGATCGCCTGGCCGAGTCGCGTCGCGTCCGTGAACCCCTGCGCGAGGACGACGGCGGCGTGCGCATCCGCAAGCGCCCCGGCGTTCGCTTCCTGCGGCGAATCCGGAAGCGGGACCACGATCGCGGCCTTCTTGAGCGCGGCGAGCTCGGAAATCGTCGCCATGCCGGCGCGGCACACGACCACGTCCGCGGCGACCAGCGCGTCCGCCATTTCGCTGACGAGCATCTCGCGCGCCACGTAGCCGGCGCCGATCGAGCGAAGCTTCTCGTCCATCTTCCCGACCCCGGTCAGATGGATCACATTCGCGCGCGCGGCGAGCGAGGGGCCAATCACGGTCATCGCGTGATTCAACCAGGCCGAACCGCCTCCCCCGCCGAGCACGAGCACGGTCGGGCGATCCGCGAGGCCAAACGCCCCAAGCAGACGCGAGCGATCGCCGCGCAGAACGGACGGCCGCACCGGGTTTCCGATCCAGACGGTTTTCTCTTTTGAAAAATCAACAAGCGAACGCTGCCAAGCGACCGTGATTAGCGAGGCGAACGGGGCGCACAGACGATTGGACAGAAGCGGGGTCACGTCCGGTTGATGGATCCAGGCGGGAATGCGTTGCGCCACCCCGGCAAGGATCAACGGGACGGCCGTGTATCCGCCGGCAGAGATGATCAGGACCGGCTGCTCGACCTGCAGGATCATCCAGGCTTTGACAAGCGCGTGCACAAAACGGATCGGCAGCATTCCCCATTCCGCGCTTGCGTAGCGAGTCAATCGCGCGACCGGCAGTTCGAAAAAACGGATCCCGGCCCGCGCGACGACCGCGCGCTCCGGCCCGGTCGGCGTCCCGACCCAGACGAATTCAACGCCCGGCTCGCGCACCCTCCATGCTTCCACGAGCGCCAAAAGAGGGGTCACCGGACCGAGCGACCCCCCTCCCGTCAACAAAATTTTCTTACCCGTTGGCGGACGTCGATTTTCCATACCGCGAAATATTCAGAATCACTCCCATGGCCGCCATGGTCACGGCGAGCGACGTTCCACCGTAGCTCACGAACGGCAGGGTGACGCCGGTCATCGGCATGATCCCGACCATGGACCCGATGTTCACGAGCGCCTGGATGAGAATCCACGACGCGATCCCGATCGTGACGTATTTGCCGAACGGGTCCGGGGAGTTGAGCGCGATCTTCATGGCGCGCCAGAAGAAGAACAGAAACGCGGCAAGCACCAGCACCCCGAACACGAACCCCATCTCCTCGGAAATGACCGCGAAGATCGAATCGCCGGCTACCTCGGGCAAGTACTCGAACTTCTGGCGCGAATGGCCGTATCCGAGACCGAACGGGCCGCCGGATCCGATCGCAAGCAGGGCCTGGTTGATCTGGTACCCTTTGCCGGACGGATCAAGCTCCGGATGCAAGAAGGTGGTAAACCGATTGAACCGATACGGCGCGATCGCGATCAAAAATCCGAAAGCCCCCGCGCCCGCGGCGAGCAGTCCCCCGAGATACGTAAACGGCGCTCCGGCGATAAAATACACGACAAGCGACATGGCGGCGATGATCGCCATGGTCCCGATGTCCGGCTGCAGAATCATGAGGATGCCGATCGCGCTTAGAACGGACACGAACGGAACGAACCCGCCGTGGAAATCCTTCATCCCCTTCACCCCCCGCTGCTCGAGCCAAGCGGCGAGATAAAACAGGAAGGTAAGCTTCACGATCTCGGACGGTTGCAAAGAGAACAGACCGCCGATGTTGATCCAGCTGTGCGCGCCCTTCAACCCGGTCCCGATCCCCGGCAAAAACACGACCACGAGCAACCCGATACTGATGATCAGCAGTTCCCAGGCATGCTCTTTCCAAAAATGATACGGGACGCGGCTCATGACATAGAGGCCGAGAATGCCCGGGATGAGCCCGAAGAACACCTGGTGTTTGACGAAGTACAGGCTGTCTCCGTTGAAGTTGGCGTACCCGGTCGGACCGGAGGCGGACATGAGCATCGCCAATCCGAAGACGAGCAGCGCGATGACGATCCCGAGAAAGACGTAATCCGGCGGTTGGGTGGGTTTGAGGCGGGACATGTTAGCGAGCCAGCGCATCGAGAAGCGCAAGCGCGACCCCGACGGCCGCGGAGATCATGGAGATCACCCAAAAACGCATGACGATTTTCGGTTCGGGCCAGCCGCTCGCTTCCAGATGATGGTGGAGCGGCGCCGAGAGGATCAGTTTTTTCTTGAACAGCTTGCGCCAGGTGATCTGCAAAATCACGGACACGGACTCGAGGACAAACACGAACCCAATGATCGGGAGCAGGAGCGCGGAGTTCGTGAGCAAGGCGACGATGCCAAGCGTGATCCCGAGCGACATGGCGCCAGTATCTCCCATAAAAAACCGGGCCGGGTGGATGTTGAACCAAAGGAAGGCGAGCAAACCGCCGAGAATCACGCCGCAGAACGCCGCGAGGTCATAGCGCCCTTGCGAAAACGCGATGATCGCGTACGCGCCGAACGAGGTGAGCAGCGTCCCGCCCGCGAGCCCGTCGAGTCCATCCGTTTCGTTCACGGAAAACGCGGTCGACACGAGCACGGCGATAAAAAACGGGACGTACCACCACCCGATGTTGAAATCCCCGATGAACGGAACATGGAACAGGTCCCACTGCAGTTTGATCGCGAACCACCAGGCGCCGACCAGGGCGATCATGGTGTACGTGAACAGACGGTGGCGGATGCGCAGCCCTCCCCCGGACGGCCCGATCCCGCGCACGTTGAAATAATCATCGAGCAATCCGACGAGCGCGGATGCGACCAGCGCCCCGAGCGGCAAGAGCGTCTGGCTGCGCGAGAAAAAGCTGAGCTGGCCCAAGAAAGATGCCGGAAACCAGTAGGCGCAGACGTACAGCAATCCCGCGAGCAGCACCGCCGTCACCCAGATGAGCACCCCGCCCATGGTCGGCGTTCCGGATTTCTTGGCGTGCAGCTCGGAAAAAATCGGGGTGTTCCCTCCCGCGCGGATCCGCTTGCCGAGTTTGAACCGGTACAAGGTCCAGGTGAGCAGCGGCGTCCAGGCCACGGCAACAAGAAACGCGAGCGTGGACAGGGTCAGGACGCGAACGATTTGAAACGATTCGAGCACCATAGCCTTAAATGTTCAGGAGGACGATGAACACGACCGATACGAATAGGATCAGCTCCGTTGCCACGGTCATGACCGCAAAAAATTTTGCGAGGACATGCTCCTGATGGAAGTAGATCCCCTCGAACACGAGGTTAAGCAGGAACAGCGCCAGACCGAGCGCCGGCAGCGTGAACACGCGATACCACGGTCCAAACTGGTCGATGCCGAAATAGATGTTGTAGTGGAGCGGGATGTACGTCGTCCCTTGCAACTCCGGAACGAGCCGCAGAACCGGAATCGCGATCATCCCAGCAACGAGCGCAAGAGACGCAAGCGCCGACCATCGATACAGACGCGAGGCGCGGAACAGATCGCGATACGTTCCCGCCAGGCGGCGGAGGCGAAGAAAGCGAGGCATGCGAGCGATTAATCTTCGACCGAGACCACCTCACGGATGCTCGGGATCGCCGAGCAGATCGCAGCCTCGACCCCCATCTTGAGCGTCATCTGCGACATGGGACATCCCACGCACGCGCCCTGCATTTTGACCTTGACGATGCCGTTCACTTCGTCGATGTCGATCAGCTCAATCCCGCCGCCATCCATGCGGAGGGCGGGACGAATTTGCTCCAAAATCTTCTCAATCTGATCACGCATAGGCCCGGTTATCATAGCCGCATGAACACGTGTTGGCAACCGACACGCAAAAGCCCCGCGAAGGGGCGTGT
>CAZOPY010000037.1:0-9209 GCA_964581945.1 uncultured Gammaproteobacteria bacterium
TCCGCCGTCGATCTTCACGCGCGCCACGCTCCAGCCGTCGTACGGCGGGGGCGGCTTCTTCACGTTCGTGAGCTTCCCATCCTCCATGAGGGCGATGGCGAGGATGACCTCCTGGTCGCCGTTCGAGAAGATCAGCACCAGCTGCGGCAGGTCTCGCGCCTCCGAGACGTACTCGAGTCGCAGAAGCGCCAGGCGTTGTTCGCACACCGCGTCGCGTTGTGCGGCGACGTCGTGCAGCCGGGCCGCGACGGATTCGAATCCGACCGTGAGGTCGGTTCGCAACGTGGTGGCGAGCGCGTTCTTGCGTTCTTCGATGGCGGTCGCCGACGGGGTCTCGTGGTCGGTGAGGAGTCGGACATCGTCCCGAACCATCTCGATGAGCAGGACGTCCGCCTGTGCATTCATCTGCTCTCGCGCGGCCGTAATCCGTCGGTCCGTCCGTTCGAGTCGGCCGCCCTGCGTCTTGAACAGGGCTTCGTCCTCCTCCAGCCCGAGCACTTCCTCGAGCTTCGCCTGCTGGATGAGCAGGAACTCGTCCTGCTGGGCCAGCGCCTTTCGGTAGGCGTCTTTCATTCGATCGGACGCGTCCGGCTTCGTCGCTGCCTCACGCAGCGTCTCTAGCATGTCGGCATCGAAGTTCGAGATGTCTTGGCCGGCCTTCACGACCTGGGTCAGAAGCGCCTGCGTGGAAGATGCATCCGAGAGAACGCGGAACGTCTCGCTCTTCGGCACGCCCGAGCCCCCGCGGAACGAGACACCGTCCTGACTGATGGGTCCGCGCCAGGCCGCGAGCGTCGCGTCGTATGCCACTCGACGGATGGGATCCTCGAGAACCTCTTTTGCTTCGGTGATGATCCGCGTGTTGCGATCCGCGATCGTGCGGAACTCCGGTGCCATGGTCGCCACCCGGTCCGGATGGTTCTCGCGCATGTGCGCTCGGAACGCCTCGTGGATCTGCTCCGGAGTCGCGTCCCGCGCCACACCGAGCACGGCGTAGTAGTCGGTCAGAAAGTCCACGCCGGGGACGAAATTGTCCCGGATCGTCGTCTGGACGTCGCGCATCGTCGTCTCCATGCACCGTTGTGCAACGGACGTTTACCATGAAAAATTCTCTCTGTCAAGGATGGCGCCCAAAAGAAAAGCGGTCCGGTCAGCGGGGGTGACCCATTGCCAAACTCATTCGCTTCGGTTACAATGCGTCGCCGCTGTTCCCCCGGGAGAAATCATGGACAACGACCCTCGTTCCCGCATCCAGCAGATTCGAGATGTGCAGGCGCTCAAGGCGTACCTCGCGTTCGCCAACCCGATCCTCGAGGTCGTGGAGGACGACCCGTACATGCTCCGCGAGTACCCGCTCGACCGGCTCATGGACGAGATCGCGCGCGATCGTCGAGCGGTGTTCGTCCTCTACGGGGACGACGGCGAGATCATCGGCGGGGCCATGACGAAGTTCATGGACGCCTCGAACAAGCGCACCCGGCGCTTCCACTCCGACGCGCCGATGGTGTTCTGGGAGTACGAGGCGATCGCGCCCGCCGAGCGCGGCAAGGGGCTGATCCGCGTGTTCAACGACGTGCGGCTCGCGTGGACGCGGGAGCACGGCGCTCACGAGATCGTCGGCGAGATCGTGACCGACAACTTCCGGCAGCTTCGGGTGTACTTCGCCGCCGGGTTCGTGGCGACGCATCTGTTGCCGCCCATGCTCGGGATCCCGGTGGCGTTCTTCATCCTCCGGAGGCCGGTCGAGTACGTCGCCGAGGACTCGGCCGCGCCGAACCACCTCGTCGTGGCTCGCGATCTTCCCGGGCTGCGCAAGCGGTTCGCGCTCGGCGAGTCGATCGTCGGCATCAACCGTCTCGGCGATCGGACGAGCTCCAGCCCGTTCGACTGGCAGTTCATCATGCGTCGAGTCTGACGCGCGCTTCCGCACCCACACCGGGTGCGTCTTATTTTTTTTCAAACGAAAAACTCGGATGTACCGAGTTGAAGGAAGGAACGGTGAGATCGCCTAAAGATTTGCGACCCACTCCACGAGCTTGGGATCGCGAATGCTGCTGGTGTGCAGATTCCACGGCCGCCAGAGGGGGAAACGTTGGTTGCGTGCGTAAGGAAGCTCGAGCCCGGTCAGCCCGGCGCGGACCTCCTGATGGATCGCACTCGAAAGCAGAAGCGTCGGGTCCCACGGGCAGCACAGGTTGTGGAGCTGTGGTGATCCGGCGTGGAGAAGGAGCTCGACCTCGCGCGGCAGCGGATCCGGGTGCGTCGGCAGGTCCGCTTGCACGAACACGACGTTTTTCACCGAGTCGGGGAGGCGGTGCGTTTTGAGAAATTCCCAGAACAGCACGGATCCGAGCGAATGGCACAGGATCGTGACCGGCTGCTCTTGGTCGAGGAATCGAACGAGTTCTGCATGGACCTCCGGATCCTTCGTTCTCGCCCGTTCTTCCTGGTACAACGAGCGATACGGTTTCACGGAAGCCGCGGTCGGAAAGGTCACATCGCGTCGAAGCGACCAGCGGAACGACACCGCGTTCCCTCGTTGCACTTCGTCGCGGAACGCAAGGAACCCCGCGTCCTCGCCATGCCGCTCGCGGACCGGTTGAACCTCGAGACCGGTCGCATAGCCGTGGATGAGAACGATTTTTTTCATACCCCCTTCACCTGGTCAGGCGCGGAGGCATCCTAGCTTAAGCGGTGGGGGATGGGAACAGGAGAATACCACTTGTCACCCTCCAAAGGATTCCGTAAGCTCCGGTGGCGGCAGGGAGTTTCATTGTCTAGTCAGGAGAAAATCGCCAACCGGCTTCGAGACGCAGAGGGCCGGGCTCTGCGCGCGCAATCGATCGAGATCGGCGAGGACGATCCGTTTCTGACGGATCTTCGTCGCAAGCTGACCGGGCTCGAGGAGACGGTGGAGATCCTGCTCGCACAGCTTCCCGAGCTCGCGCCGCGGGCGAAGACCTTCCTTGCAAAGTACGGACCGGCTTTTCAGGACCTATACCACTGCCCGCGGTTTGCCCGACTCTCCGGCCTTCTGCAGTTCGGAGTGAAGCGTCATGTCGCTGCGACGCAAGAGGTCCTGCATGGATTCCCGCCGCAACTGGTGACGGTTACCACGTCGCCGTTCCTCCACAGTCGTGCGACGCACTCGAAGCAGGTCGCGGCACACATGGTCCTTGTCGGACTCCAGCTCGACCTCTCCTCCGAGGAGATTGCGTCCGCCGCGTTCGGCGCGCTGCTCCACGACGTCGGATACGGCGCCTTCAGTCACGATACCGAAGGACTGTTCCATGCCCGCCGCCTTCCCTCGCACGAAGAACGCGGGCAGGCCATCGTTCGTTCTGATGCGGACATCCAGGAATCCCTGGCGCTTGCCGACGTTCATGTCGGCGACGTGATCGTGGTGATGCGTGAAGAAGGGAAACGCGGACAACTTCAAAAGATCATGGACACGCTCGCCTATGTACGGCTGGATTGTCTGATGATGGACCGACCGGTCCCGGAGACGTTTTCGTCCGACGCGATTCGCACGTTGACTCATATCGACGAACGCGGGATCACGGTCAACGATACGCGTCCGTTGCGCGACCTGCTCGAACGGCGCGCGGAGCTGTGTCAGCGCATGTATTACTCTTGGCGCAATCGCGTCACCGCCTCGGCGGCCGTGGCTGCTCTTTCCTGGATGGTTCGGGAGAGGTTGTTGCCACTTGAGCTAATCGAACACGGCACGGATGCGGATGTCGAATGGCGCATGACACAGCTCATGAACGACGGCACCCCGATTCCCGAGCCGGTTCGATCCGCCTGGTCCCTGGCGCACGGATTCTTCGATGAATGCGAAGCCTGGGACATTCGCGAACTCGCGAATCGCGAAGCGGTCGAAGCCGTTCTCATCAAGGAACCGCCGGAGCTCGCGACGCATGCCATCGTGAGCGCCCCGTTCGACTACACGGGAAAAACCATCCGCGTACAAATGACCGCCGGCGTTCCGGTCATCCTCAAGGCCACAAGCGTTGTTCCGAAGGAATGGGATCTCAAATGGATCCTGCTCGTCCCGAAACGCTAACCGTCTCGACGCTTCTGCGTCGATTTTTTGTTGGTCGTCCCTTGCCTCATCCGCGCACCCCCCCCTTGAGGAAATGACCAATGGCAGGGTAGGCTGGCGGCGAGGTGATCATGGAACAGCCGATCGAGCTCCTGCCCTTTGACGTCGTGCCGGCGATGGTCCAGCTGCTCGTCTCGAGCGCGGTTTCCCTGCCGATCGTTCCGCTCGAGCTCTGTCGATCCCTGGCGGAAGAGGCTCATCGTTGCCGCTTCACTCCGGCCGAACGATATGCCGGACCGAACCGCGTCGAGCAGAACCTCGAGGCGGCGACCGAGCTACCCGAAGGCGGCCGCCTGCGCCGCTTCAGCAATGCGTTGCAAACGCATCTGTGCGACGGGTTTCGCGCCTGGCCGTTCTCGGCGTTCGACGGCGAGCCGCTCGCGTTCAACCAGCTGGTCCTCCAGCGCTACGAGCCCTGCGCCATCGGGGTCGGTCCGCACCGAGACTTCTCGTCGGATCGGAATCTGATCGCCGTCCTCACCCTCGAAGGGAAAGGGGAGTTCTGTCTGTGCGACAACCGCGCCGGGGAAAACCCCCGCCCGCTCAACTCCTCGCCCGGCGATCTCGTCCTTCTGACGGCTCCCGGGTTCCACGGTTTCCGCCGGCGTCCCTGGCATTTGGTTCGCAACATCACCACGCCGCGGCTCATCGTCGCCCTCCGTCAGGTGACCTGACCTTCCGCACCTCCGGGTGCGTTTTCTGTTCGCCGAACGCGTGGTACCATGGCCGCAGCGAATTATTTCAGAGCTATGACCGCACGTTTTCACGAGTCGCAGATGAGCGGCGAAGAGATTCAGGCCATGTTTGGCGACACCAAGGCCACCGAAATCGAAAAGCAGCTGGCGGAATTGAACGTCGAGCTGAAGGCGCTCCAGGCCAAGCTCGCCGACACGGATGACATGGACGAACGCGAAACGCTCGAAGGCCAGGCCGAGACCCTGCGTGAAAAGATTCGCGAGACGGACGCCTCGCTGCGCGATTTGAAACGAAAATTTTCGGCCGGCGCGAAAAGCAAGTGATAACGAAAAGACTCGGGGGAACCGAGTCGAAGGGCCGCATCAGCGGCGGTCGGGGAGGTCGAGGCGAACGCGGGCCACCTTGATCGCCGAGCGGATGAGGCCGGTCGCGACGCCGACCCCGAGCCCGATCGTGATCGACGGGTGGATGAGCGCGACCGGGACGGCGACGCAGGTCGTCACGTACGCGTGTACCCGCGCGAGCGTGCGATCCACTCCACCGTCGTACATCGCTTGCGTGTACCACTGGGCGACCGCGAGGCCGAGCATGCCGACGATCGCGGGCCCGAAGAACGGCCAAAGACCGGCGACAAACGCGATGAAGGACGCGAGCCCGACGATGACGACGCCGAAGAACGCATAGATCCACCATTCTTCTTTCGTGAGCAGCGGCATGGTGCCTCCGCCCGCAAGGTACGAAAGAAACCAACCACCGTCAATCTCTTCCGGGAGTTGACGGACGAATGCCTTTTCTATATCATTCGCCTGCAAAACCAAGACGGCCCCATCGTCTAATGGTTAGGACACGGGCTTTTCAAGCCTGTAACCGGGGTTCGACTCCCCGTGGGGTCACCAAAGACATCTCTCCCTCGCGGAGGGATGTTTTTTATTTGTAGGATGAGCGCCGTTTTGGCGGTTCGACATTTTCCTTGGTCGAAGATGACACCCTCGGGGAATAGAAGCGTCTGGAACCGCTGTTTTTGGGCCAAAGAAAAGGCGTGCCACGCGGTTCGAGGGTCCTCCAGTTTTCGCAAACCAAACTCAACCACTTCGGCAACGCGCTGCGATCCGCTGGGGAGCAAAGCGAGCTCGTATCCGCACTCGGTGATCGCCTTCTTTTTCTCGCCGATCATCCGCCGCGCGGTATCGTCGTCCACGACCCCCTTGATGTTTTTCTCCATGATCGCCTCCTGTTCGCCTTGGAGTTCACGAATACGGCGCGAGAGTTCGTTGCGTTTGCGTTCCGTTTCCTCGGCCGCCGAGCTCATGTTCGCCTCGATCGCGATCTTGAGCATGGTCGCGAGCTCCGGCTTGATGGCGTGCTGCGAAATGAACCCATCAAACTCGGCATGAACCGTCTCCTGTGAGATGTTTGTTTTCTTGCAGGTTCGACAATGATAGTGAGCGTAGCGTTTGGTCCGTCCCTTCGACCAACTGCCCAGGTAGCGTTTGCCGCACGAATGAACCAAAAAGCCGCGCAAAGGGAAGTCCTCGCGTTGCATCAGGTATTTCGGCTGTTTGTGGTTGCGGCCGTCGAGGATGGCTTGCACGCGATCAAACAGATCGGCCTCGACTATGGGCTTGAAACTGCCTACCTGTATTTTCCCAAACGCCTTGATCCGTCCGGCATAGAGCGGATTGCGCAGTATCTTTGACCACAGCGTGACGGATACTTTGCCGCCGTTCTTTTTGCAGAAACCGTCCCGCTCAAGGGCTCGCAGCGCCTCGGTTGGCATGTAACCGTTTGAAACAAGAAAATACCCGCGGGCGATATAACCGGCCAGCGGTTCCTCCGGCACGATGTTCTTTTTTCCATTGACCATCGCGTTTACGAAACCCGTGGGAGCTTTCCAAACGAAACGACCCTCTCTCACCGCCTCGACCATCCCGTTGCGGGATCGGTCCGCCCGCTGTTCGTTGTCGAACTGGGCGATGTTGGAAAACATGTTCTCGACCAACCGTCCCGCTGGCGTGTCGTCGGTCGGCTGGGTCACGGACACGCAACGGATGCCGAGGCGTTTGAAGTACGCCCGCAACATGTGAAAGTCGCCGCTGTCGCGTGAGAAACGGTCGATGGCGTAGTAGTACATGATGCCGATCTCCTTGGCGTGTTCGGTCGCGTACTGCATCATCGCCTGCAACTGCGTTCGGTCCGTCGTCTTTGCGCTCTCGCCGCGCTCAATGAACGTGGCTTCGTCGAGAACGCGAAACCCATCGTGCTCGGCTTTCGTGCAACATACCTGCTCCTGCGAAACCAAACTCGTCCCGCGCTCGACTTGGCGGACCGTGGAAACGCGACAGTAGATGAGAGCGATGAGTTTTAGCGGCATACCTGTTTTGCGAAACGAACTCACGCGACGACCTTTGTTTCCCGCTGTTCGCGCAGTTCGTGGATGGCCCGATAGAAACGGTTTTCCAGGTTGGTCTCGTAACGGCCATAGACGGACAGGAGACGGTTCACAGCCTCGTCGCCGACCTGCGGGATATACCCTTTTCGTTTGACGACGGTGTGCATGAACGAAAGCTCGGGGCTAATGGGTTCTTCCGCGACGATATGCGGGTCCATGACGGACTGGATGAACTCCTTTTCGGCCTTGGCAACGCGCCGGAGTTTTACATAGGAGGTCGCGATGCGTTCGAGCAGCATCTTTTCGATGGTACTGGTCGGCTGATATTCCTGTTCAAGATCGTCCAAAAGTCCGCCTTCAACGCCCTGCTCATACTCGGTGAGTGTCTCGCGCAAAATACCGTGCGAAAGCGCATTTAGTTTCGAGACGGCTATGCCCGCTTCCGTTTGTGGGCCACCCTGTGGCATGTGTTGTATTTCAGGTTCCATACGCTTCGATGATGAACTGGGAGAAACTGTTGAGAGCGGCTGTGAGCTCGTCTCTCACACTCTCGTCCCGTATTTCTAACCGATCGAACTCCTTGCGGAGCTTGGCCTTGAGGGCCTCGTGCTCGACCATAGCGCGAACATGGCGACTGTGCGCCACATCCGGCTCAAGGGTCTCTTGGTACCGAACGACGTTAGGTTGTTAGGTTTGCGTCGAGGGCTCTCGGTCGCTGTGGAGGTTTTTAGGCCTTCTTTTTTTCTTCGATCTCGTGGACGACCACGCGGCCGTTCTCCATGTGGATCGTGACGGTCGCGTAGGCCTTGGCCTCAAGGAGACGCGCCAGATCGCTCGAGCTGAACTCTTCCCGTTTGATCTTCGTGCCACGGATGATGTTCATCTTGCCGTCCCTCATCGTGATCTCGATCCGATCACATCCGCCGTCACGCATCAGACGCACGAGCTCGCGTTCCTTGTCCGTGAGCTCGAGGTTCTTTTGCATTTCTTCATATAGCCGATCGGATGTGGACTGGTAGGAAACATCGAACTTGTGGCCCAGCTTTTTGAGCAGTTCGCCAACGAGGCGGTTGAAGTTGACGTGGACATACGAAACCTCGTCCTGCCACATGAGATCAAAGAACGGTTGGGTGTAGAAGCCGATTTCCCCGCGCGTGTTGAAGAGCAGGGCGACCTGAATGTGGCCGAGGACCATGCACACCGCATCGTCCATGCAGTTTCGTGGGTTCTTGCCGTCTTTGGAGTGGTTCTCAAAAAACAGTTTCCACAGCGGCCGGAGCTGGTCATTTTCCACACCGAGTTTTTTGAGTTCGACGGTGGTGGTGAAGTACAGCAGTTCTTTGAGGGAAAACCGCCGCCAACCTCGTGCGTTTTCGCGATCGTCATTGATGAGGTCGTCGTTGCCGAGTTCGTTGATCTGACGATACGAAAGCGGGGTGTCGCTGACGCGGTACCGCTTGTTGTTGATCCAGTCGATGAGGGGGAGTTTCGACTGGATATCGAGCACTCCGAGAAGTTGATCGTCGTTGCACATGAGCATAGCGACGCAAGTGTATCACATGAAAGTAGACACGCAAGTTCAGTTTCAAAAAGTATCCAGAAATGTCAAAACCCGGGTCGCGCAAGTGCAGCGCTTCCCGGGTTCGAGTGGATCGAGTGACCTCCGTTTCCATGCGATCCGTGCATGGGGAGGGTTTGAGCTCGGCCTGTCTAGGATGGCCGGCTCGGAAGGAACGATGTGGCAGAGGCCTAGAACCTCCGGGCGACTAGCGGCGCTTGCTGCCGAACTTGGCCAGCAGGTCGTCCATCGTCGCCGAGGCCATCATGGGCGTGGCCATCGGCTCCTGGGTCGGGACGCTCGTCACGATCGGCGCGTCGGCCTGCGGCTCCTCGGTCTTGGCGACCTCGGACCCCGGCACGACCGCGACGGTCACCGAAACGTACCCGCCGTGGTACCCGCTCGCGTGCGTGGCCGAGAGCACCGCGTCCACCACGCGCCCGTCGCGCCGCTTGTCGATC
>CAZOPY010000038.1:0-8285 GCA_964581945.1 uncultured Gammaproteobacteria bacterium
GTTCGCATAGCATGGGGTCGATTGTGTTCCTAATTCGGTCCCCCTACGTATAATTTCGCGCCTATGCTCGTCACCACCGAGGTCCTCGCCCGCCATCTCGACGATCCGGGCTGGATCGTCTTCGACACGCGCCACGACCTCATGGACCCCGCCAAGGGTCCCGGGGCCTACGCCGCGGGCCACATCCCGGGCGCCTACTTCATGCACGAGTGGAAAACAACGGGTGGAGAGACGCGCCAGGCTGGCGTCACCGAGCTTCATAGCGCCGAAACGAAAGCAGACCTCGCGGCAAAAATCCTCGCCGAGAGCGACCCGGCGCTCAAGCCGATCGCGGATCAACTCCTCCAAATGAACCACACAGACAACGTGCAATTTTACAATTCCGGCGCGCACAGCGGATTCAATGCCGATTTTTGGCAGGGTCAGCTGCAAGATGCCCGAGCGTCCTACGGCATGCCAGACCTCGCGGAAAATCCAAATAGCAGCGAATCCAAAGGATAAGAAAACCCTCCTCGTCCCGGGGTGGGACTTCGGAGGGGACGTCAGAACACCTTTCCGTCGACCTTGTAGTCGAGGAACTGGCCGTGCATGAACGGCACGACCCCGTGCATCTCGGCCGGGACCTCCCAGCGCTCGCGCACGATGCGCAGATGGCCCCTGTACGGGCTGAAGCCGTAGTGCTCGGGGCCGATGCGGGCCACGAACGGGTTCAGGAGGTCGAGTCGATCGTGCTTGCCGAAGAAGGCACGCAGAAGCGGGATGATGACCGGCGCCGAGTAGATCCCGGCGCAGCCGTTTTCGTTTTCCTTCTTGTCCTTCGGGTGCGGCGCCGAGTCGGTGCCGAGGAAGAACTTGCGGCTGCCCGAGAGCACCGCCTGCTGGATCGCCTTGCGATCTTCGCGGCGCTTGGCGACCGGCTTGCAGAAGTTGTGCGGCTTCAGGAACCCGCCGACCACGTCGTCGAGCGTCAGGAACAGGCCGCCGGGGGTGATCCCGCCGCGCACGTTGTACCCGAGCGACTCGATGCAGGCGATCCCCGCCGCGGTCGTCACGTGCTCCATGGTGATGCGCAGGCCCGGGAAGCGCCGGTGCAGCCAGACGAGATCGTCGAGCGCTTCGGTCTCGCGGTCCATGCAGAACGCGCCGTGCTTCTCGAGGTGCAAGCAGGCGGCCACGTCGTACTCCTCCATGGCGGCCCAGTTGTCCTGCATCTTCTCCGAACGGTAGTCGTACACGCCGTACTCGGAGTTGGTCGTGACCGTCTCGCTCGCGTCCTCGGGCGGCTTGGCCGGATACGCCTTGCCCGCGTCGCAGCCGAGGCGCCGCGCGTCGCGGATCGTGTCGGGCGTTGTGAAGTCGTTCGTGACACAGATCGGGGTGCGGACGTCGAACTGACCGCGCTCCTCGACCGGCAGCCGCTCGCGCAGGTGCGCGTTGTACCAGACCGCGTCCTCGCCCGTGAGCACGGGCGGCGGGACGCTCATCCCGGGGAGCGGCGGCTTGTCCATCCGGATGTTGCCGAAGAAGATCCCTCCGCCGCAGTAGGCCGAGACGATCGGCATGATGTCCGTCGCCTGCTGCCCCTGGCGGCCGTGGTGATGCCCGTCGAACGGCATCTCGATCAGCTCTTCTGCCGGAAACGTGGTCACGATTCCCTCCTTGGTTCAACGAACCTTGGCGGAGTTTGACATACCTAAAAAAAGCCGACAAGCTGGGCCGAGGCCAAGGGAGTTCTCATGCGTTGGTACGAAAACGTGCTTCGCCCGCTGCTGTTCCGGCTGTCCAAGGACGACGCGGAGGTCGCTCACGACCTGGTTCTGAACCTGCTCGAGCTGTTCGTGCGCGTTCCGTTCCTCCTGAAGCTGCTCGAGTGGACGTACGACGTCGAGGACGCGCGGCTCGAGCAGCAGCTGTTCGGCCTCGCGTTCCGGAACCCGGTCGGGGTCGCCGGCGGGCTGTTCAAGACCGGCAAGGGGCTTCCGGCCGCGCAGGCGCTCGGATTCGGGTTCGTGGAGATGGGGACGATCACCCCGCTCCCGCAGCCTGGGTTCGATCGTCCGCGCATCCACCGGCTCCTCGATCTCGAGGCGCTCATCAACCGGATGGGGTTCCCGAACGAGGGGATCGAAGGCGCGGAACGGCGCCTCGAGCGCATGCGGCCGCTCGCGATCCCGATCGGGATCAACGTGGGCCGCGGCAAGAACACCTCGCTCGCCCACGCGCCGGACGACTACACCGGCGTGGTCGAGCGGCTCCACCCGTACGCCTCGCTGTTCGTCGTGAACGTGAGCTCGCCCAACACGCAGGGGCTGCGCGCACTCCAGGCGCGCGACGAGTTGGTGCGCGTGGTGCGCCCGGTCAAGGCGATCGTGCGGTTCCGCGCGGGCAAGGGGAAGCCCAAGCCCGTGCTCCTGAAGATCTCCCCGGACCTGACCCACGACGAGCTGATGGACGTGATCCGCGTGGTCGCGGACGAACAGCTCGACGGCATCATCGCGACCAACACGACGATCTCGCGCGAGCTGATCGACGGCCACCCGAAGGCGTCGCTCCAGGGCGGCCTGTCGGGCCCGCCGCTGTTCCCGGTCGCGCTCGAGAAGGTGCGTTTCATCACGCACGAGACGAACGGTCACATCCCGGTCATCGGGGTCGGCGGGATCAACTCGTTCGCGCGGGCGCGCGAGATGTACGAGGCCGGCGCCTGCGCCATCGAGATCCTGACCGGATTCGTCTACAACGGCCCGTCCTTCCCGGGCGAGCTGAACGACAAAACGCTCCGCCACATGACGCGGCAGGAGCTCGCCACCCTCGACGATGTCCGCCGCTTCCGCGGCCGCGACAGCACCTCCCCGGCCGCCTAGCGCGACCGGCCTCCTGCCCTCCGAAGTCTCCCCTGAGACGAAGGAGGGTTTTTCATTGCCAACATGAGATCCGAAACATTCGCGCCGGTCACACCGGTGAGCAGGTGACCGTGTGTTTTTTGAAAAAACGGAAAGGAGTTGTTTTTGGCAAGAGCGTTTTCCAGATTGAGTTTCGCTTTCCGCGCGCGCTTGCGCGTGATCTCGTCCGCGATCGCCCCGGCGACCGAAGAGTTATCCACACCGTCTGACGCGCAGGAAATCACGAGCGAATCGGGGTTCGCGTCCATGGCCCCGAGCGCGAGTTCCTGGTTACGCCCGCCCTTCCCATTCCCGCGCACGGTCACGGTCGTTTCTCCTCCGGCAATCACGATTTCCCCAGGCTTCGGCAGCCCGGCAAGCATCCGGCCCACCTCGCGCGCTTCGCCTGTAACCGCGTCCGAGTACACGCGCACGCGATACCCGCGCCGCTTCCCTTCCCGTTCCATCGCGCGAAGCGCCAGTGCGTTGCTCGCGATCATCACGTTCGTCACCTTGCGAAAATACACCGGATCCTTCGGCGTCTCGACGAGCTCGCAGCTCGGAAGCCGGCACACACGCAGAAGATCGTACCTCGCCATCACCGCGCGCGCGTCCTTGACGGTCGTCCGGTCCATGACCGTCGGGCCGGAAGCGATCACCTCGAGGTCGTCGCCGGGAACGTCGGAAAAAAGAAGACCGACGACGGTCGCGGGATACGCCAGGCGCGCGAACTGTCCGCCCTGAATTTCTGAAAGATGTTTGCGCACCGTATTCAGCTCCTGAATGGTCGCGCCCTTCTTCATCAAAACCTTGGTCAACAGGGTGAGTTGATCGCACTTCAGTTCGTACGGCCAACACAACAGCGCCGACCCGCCTCCGGAAACAACAGTCAAAACCAAATCATGACTGTCCACGTGCTTCAGTAACCCCATGATCTCGCCCGTCGCCCGCATGTTCGCCATGCTCGGAAACGGATGCGTCCCTTTCACGCTCTTCATCCGCTTCAGCGGCGCGGTCTTTACATCCAACGCGATCCCATCCGTAATCCGCGCACCGAGAATACGCTCGAGCGCCAAACAGGCGTCCGCTGCCGCCTTTCCGATCCCAACGACGTACACATGATCAAAGTCATCCAAATTCCACCGATGCTTCCCGACCGAAAGTCGCGCCCCCACCCGTTTCACCTGCGAACGCACGGCGGCACCCGTGTCGATCGCCCGCAACCCCGCCTCCACAACCGAAAGCGCGTCCCGACGCATCTTCGTGACCGCCAACGCATCAAAATTCGTAACGAGGTGTTTCACCCCGACATTATATCACGGCCTCCCACGGAAGCAGTTCTTTCCCGAAATGTCCGTACGCCGCCGTCTGGCGGAAAATCGGACGCTGCAACCCGAGGCGCTCGATAATCGCGCGCGGGCGGAAATCAAATTCTTGAAGGGCGGCGGAAATAGGCTCCCCGTGCTCGTTGATTGCCTCAAGCATGAGCGGCTCGGCGCGTCCGATCGCATACGCGACGGAAACGAGGCATTGTTTGGCCTGGCCGCGCGCCACGATGTTCTTCGCCGCAAAACGCGCCATGTACGCGGCCGAACGATCCACTTTGGTCGCATCCTTGCCGGAAAACGCCCCGCCGCCGTGCGGAATAAACCCGCCGTACGTATCGACCATGATCTTGCGGCCGGTGAGGCCGGTATCCGCGTCAAACCCGCCGCGCACGAAGTTGCCGGTCGGATTGACGAGCACCTGTGCCTGCTGTTCGCTCTCGTGCAACACGGGCCGAATCACCTGGTTCAGCACCCCATTCGTGATCACTTCCTGGTTCGTATCATCGGCGTGCTGCGTGCTCACGAGCACGGAACGCACGCGGCCGTCCTCGACCGTGACCTGCGCCTTTCCGTCCGGCCGGAGCCACGGCAAAATCCCGGAGCGGCGCACCGCTTCCAGCTGGCGCGTCATCGCGTGCGCCATGACCACCCCGCGCGGCAAAAACTGCGGCGTTTCATCCGTCGCAAACCCGTACATGATCCCCTGGTCCCCGGCCCCGCCCGTGTCCACGCCCTGCGCGATATCCGGCGACTGCTGGACCACGTTCACGACCACGTGCGGCTCGGCCACGTAGCCGATCTCCTTATACACCTTGCGCACGAGCATCTCGTAGTTGATCTGGGCGCGCGAGGTCACCTCGCCGCACACGACGATCAGCCCGTGCCCACCGAAGGTCTCTACCGCCACGCGGCTCCCCGGATCCTGCGCCAAACAGGCGTCCAAGACCGCGTCCGAAATCTGATCACACACCTTGTCCGGATGACCGGACGTCACGGATTCAACCGTATACACGCGGGGGATAAACATAGTGCGGGGATGGTAACAGAGCTCATCCCTGCTTGTAAAACGCCGCGACGAACAACCCCTCGTAATCCTTGGTCGGCAGGACGGTGATCGCGTTCGGAGCCCAGCGCTTGGTTTCCGGGATCGGCAGGTCAAAGGCGAACGGTTTGAGGTCGGGAAAGGCGCTCTTGAGCCAGGCCGCCATCTCTTCGTTTTCCGCGGGAGCAAGGGTGCAGGTCGAATAGACGAGCCGCCCGCCCGGTTTCAACGCGCGCACGGCGGCGCGCAACAGTCGCCGCTGCAACTTCGCGTGCGCAACGATGTTTTTCTCGGACCAGAACCCGTACGAGCGCGGATCGTTCAGATCAATGCGCCCCTCGGCGGAACAGGACGCGTCCACGAGCACGCGGTCGAACGTCTCGCCCTCGAAGCGCGTGGCGTCCATGTGTCTTGCCTCGACCATGGTTGCGCCCTGCATCGCGAGCGTGTTCGTCAATTTTTGAAACCGAATTTCGTTCTCTTCGCATGCGACGATCCGTCCCTCACCCTTCATGAGCGCCGCCATTTGGGTCGTCTTGCTGCCGGGCGCCGCGCACAGGTCCAGCACGCGCTCTCCCGGCTCGGGAGCGAGCACGAGCGGCGGGAGCATGGAGGCGACCCCTTGCAGATACACCTTGCCGCTCTGCGCAAGCGCATGGTCGAGCAGTTCGCGGTCGGAGCGGTTTTTGATGCGCAGCGCGTGCGGAACTCCTTTGACGCGCTCAAACGCGATCCCGTCTTCGCGCAGCGCGGCCATGACCACTTCGTCCGTGGTTTTGAGCGTGTTCACGCGAAAGGTCGGCAACCGTTGAACGCGAAACGCCGCGACGATCGCATCACGGCGCCCCTTACCAAATTGTTTTTCAAGCCGATCAAGCAGCGGCTCCGGAAGTCCGCCCCTCACATCAGAACGTGACCGGAATGTCGAGTTCCTTTTCGTTCTCCGGCAAACCCGACGGATTGTCCTTGTGCAAAATCACCGTTCCCGTGGCCGTGGTCGGGGTCGTGAACGGAACGCTCGCCGCAAAGTCGACGAACTCCGTGGTCATCCATTCCCCGAGCGCCTGCGCCGGCGTCCGACCGAGCGAGTTGCCGTTGGCGTCCACGACTTCCACCGGGAAACTCGCTTCGAAGTACCAAGAACCGCGCGCCTTGCCGGTCACCTTCACGGGAGAGGAAATTTTCTGTCCGGGCGTGGGCGAGGTGGCCACGATCAGATCGGCCATCGCTGCGGCGTTGCCTTGGTTCGTCGGCGTGTTCACCGCAGGCGGGGTCGTGTTCGCGACCGGTTGCGCGGGGGTGCACCCAGCGCCGATAAAAATGATCGTTGCTGCCGCGCCTGCCAAGAAATATTTGTTCATAGAAAAGGTTATTCGTAACGAAGAGCTTGTACGGGTGACAGATGCGCGGCGCGGCGGGCCGGGAGCACCCCGGACACCACCCCGATCGCAAAGGACCCGACAATCACCATCATATACAAAATCGGGTCCGCGTGCACCTCGAGAAGGGCGAATCCGCTGTTCTTGGCCATAAATTCGGCGGCCTTGGCCATCAACGTCCCAACGAGCGCGCCGAGCGTCCCGCCGAGCATCCCGATGATGCCTGCTTCGAGGACGAAGATGAGCAGCACGTCGCGGTTGGTGGCGCCGATCGCTTTCATGACACCGATCTCTTTTGTGCGTTCGAGCACGGACGTGTACATCGTATTCATGATCCCGACCGCGGCCACGACGACCGCAACCGCCGCGATGCCGGACAGCACGAGCCCAAGCAGCCCGACGATGTCGCCTGCGACCTCGCCCGCCTTTTGGCTCGTGATGACCGAGATGTCGCCGACCCCGGGCTGGCGTGACAGCTCGTAGGAAATATCGTCCGCGACCGCGTCCGGATTCGCGTCCGGATTCACCTTCACGATCGCCACCTGGACGCCCGTGCGCGACCCGGCGATCAGACGCTGATTGGCAAGCGAGATGAAAATTTCCGTGTCCGGAACGTTGTCGCCGATCAGATTCAGGATCCCGGACACGGTGAACCGATGGCCCTTGAGGTCGAGGATGTCGCCGACCCGAATCGGCTGATCGAACGTTTTTTCCGCGACCGAATTCCCGAGCACGATCTCGTGCACCTGATCGTCGACCGGCCACGCGCCGTCCTGCAAAGAAAAGCCGCTGGATTCTTCAAAAATTTCTTTGATCGCCTCGGTTGGTTGCGCATGCAGGATCACCGTCTCTTCCTTGCCACCAAAACTCACATGCACGGCGGAGCGCATGTCGACCGGCATGACCGTGCGCACCCCGTCGACCTGTTCGATCGTCGAGATGTCGCGGTCGCGGATTTCCATGTCGGATCCGCCGAAAAAAGACGAGGTGCTCTTCCCCGGATACACGAACAACAGGTCCGTGCCAAAGGCGCGAATTTGGCTGTTGATGGCGTTCTTCAAGCCATCCCCGAGCATCTGGAACGAAATGACGAGCGCGACCCCGATCACAACCCCGAGCACGGTCAAATAACTGCGCAGGCGACGGTGCAGGAGCGAACGGACGGCAAGAGAAAGCAGCTCGAACATCATACGTGGTGCGGGGTCGGTTCGTGGGTCAACAGTTCGCCCTTCCCGTCCGTGACCAGCCGGCCGTCCTTCATCGTGTATACGCGCTGCGCGTGCGAGGCGACATGCGGATCATGCGTGACGATCAAAATCGTGATGCCGCGCCGCTTCCAGAGGTCGACGAAAAAATCGATGATCTTATCGCTGGTCTTCGAGTCGAGGTTCCCGGTCGGTTCGTCGGCGAGCAGCAGTTCCGGATCGTTAATGAGCGCGCGCGCCACGGCCACGCGCTGCTGTTCCCCGCCGGACATCTCGGTCGGCCGATGGTCCATGCGATGCGCGAGCCCGACCTCTTCAAGCAGCTTCTTGGCCTTTTCGACCACCTGCGCGCGCGGGGTGTGCTGAAACAGCGCCGGAAGCATCACGTTGTCGAGCGCGGTTCAAGACGGCTGCAGATGGAACTGGTGGAACACGAACCCGATTTTTTTTCC
>CAZOPY010000039.1:0-8243 GCA_964581945.1 uncultured Gammaproteobacteria bacterium
GCCGCCTTCGCCTGCCGCGCCTCGGCCCGAATCACGCCATGACCCGGCGTGACCGGACGCACGATGATCTCCGGATCGACCAGCCCGGTCGGACGAATGATCTGCTCGACGACTTTCGTCGAATTCTTTTTCTCGTACGGCCCCGGGGTCGCGCTCGTAAACACGACCTGGTTCACGCGCTGCTCAAACTCATCGAACTTCAACGGACGGTTGTCCTTCGCGGACGGCAACCGGAACCCGTGGTCCACGAGCGTGTTCTTGCGCGCCTGGTCGCCCTCGAACATGCCGCCGATTTGCGAGACGGTCACATGCGATTCGTCGATCACCATGAGGTAATCCTCCGGGAAATAATCCATGAGCGTGTACGGGGGCTCGCCCGGCGATCGGCCGTCGAAGTGGCGCGAATAGTTTTCGATCCCGTTGCAATAGCCGACATTCTTGATCATCTCGAGATCGTACCGCGTGCGGCGCTTCAATCGTTCCGCTTCGAGCATCTTTCCCTCTTTGTCGAGTTGAGCAAGACGCGCATCAAGCTCGGCCTTGATGTCACGCAGCGCATTGTCCTTGCCTTCCGGAGAAACGACGTAATGCTTTGCCGGAAAAATCCATACGTCGAGCGGTTCTTCGACCGTCTTTCTGGTCATCGCGTCGAGAAGTTGGATCTGGCGGATAGTGTCACCATCGAGCTCCAATCGATACAAAATCTCCTCGTTCATCGGCATGACCTCGATCACGTCTCCGCGCGCGCGAAAATGCCCGCGCGTGATGTCCGCGGTGGTGCGCTCGAACTGCATGTCGATCAAACGGCGAATCATGTCCTCACGCGACAGAGATGCCTCGCCTTTCGTGAGATGCAACACGGTCCTCTCGTACGCTTTCGGCGAACCGAGGCCGTAGATGCACGAGACGGATGCAACGATGATCACGTCGCGGCGCGTCAGAAGCGCCTGCGTGGCCGCATGACGAAGACGATCGATCTCCTCGTTGATCATCGCCTCTTTTTCGATGTACGTGTCCGTGCGAGGCATGTACGCCTCCGGCTGGTAGTAGTCGTAATACGAAACGAAATATTCGACCTTGTTGTCCGGAAAAAATTCGCGGAACTCGTTGCACAGCTGCGCCGCGAGCGTCTTGTTATGCGCGATCACGAGCGTCGGCTTCTGCGTATTCTGGATCAGATTCGCGACCGTGTACGTCTTCCCTGACCCGGTGACCCCGAGCAAGGTCTGAAATTTTTCGCCCGCCTGAACCCCGGCCGTCAATTGCTTGATGGCCTCAGGCTGGTCCCCAGCGGGTTTGTACGGAGCTTTGAGATTAAAGTTCATATGATATTAAAGCAAAGTCCCAGAGAGTTGGTCTCTCTAGGGGATCATCCGGCAAGTTGTACACCTAGAATAGCAGAGTCAGGCCTCTTTGTCGAGTTCTGCCCCAAACCGTTCCAGTTGCTTCTGCTGATGAGGGATGATTGGTTCGGGAAGCGACGTCAGCAGAAAAAATTTGCCGTTTTTTGGTTCCCCGCCGGTCCACTCGAGGGTGAAAAAGGTGTGCGTCCCCCAGCCGCGGTGGTTGTCGGTGATGTCGAACTCGAACAGCTTCGGCATTCCGAACAGCGCGGTCTCCTCGATCTCTTTGGCGAGACGCTCATGGATCTTGTTGATCGAATCCCCGTTTCGAATGATGGTCCCGGGAAAATGCCAAGCGGACGGCCAAAACGGATCGTCGGCCTCCCGCTGTGTGAGGAGAACCTCGCGCTTTCCGGGCTCGCCGCGCAGGATCAGAAGTTCGTACGCCGGCATCGGGACGAGTTTGCTGAACTCGTAGAAATAAAACGCCGGGAGTTGGCCGGTTTGTTTTTGGTGCTGCAGAAGAAGATCACGAATCATGATCATCGGTCCTTCCAGCCATTTGAGAAGCCTGTCGCGCATAGCAGGGATATCGTAGCCGGAGACGAGAATCATCGCAAGCGAATGATAAAACCGCCTGCTCATGAGGAGACAGACGGTTGGATGGAGTCACCGGTCGTGATCGGGGCCGGTGTTGGGCGCTTCGGGGAGGGCGAAGTGGATCGCCTGCCAGCCGAAGGCGCGGGCGGCGAGCACGTTGCGCTCCAGGTCGTCGACGAAGACGAACCGCGCGCCGGGCGGAGCCTCGTCGACCACGTTCTGGAACGCGCGCGGCTCGGGCTTCCTCGCAGCCCGTTCGCACGAGAAGCACTTGATGTCGAACAGGTCAAGCAACGGGCCGAGCGTCTGCAGATGCGCGAGCGCGACCGGGTCGATGTTCGACAGCACGGCGGTCTGGTGCGAGGCCAGGCCGCAGTCCGTGACCAGATCGATCATCTGACGGTTCACCGGGTGGAACCGCTCGCGGAACATCCGCCAGAACGGCTCCCGCTCGATCATGAGGCCGAGCTCGGCGCAGACGGCCACGCGGAACGTCTCGGGGTCCAGCGAGCCGGTGTCGAACAGGCGGTGGTAGTCGGACGTGTGGATGAGCTCTTCGATCTGCCTGGCCGATTCCCCGCCGTAGTCGAGCAACCGGACCGCGTGCCGGCGGTTGTCGTACGGCAGCATCACGTTGCCGAGGTCGAAGACGAACACCGTTCCCGGCTTCCGTTCGGACTCGAGCGCGCGGCGAAGTTCGTCGATGTCGCGGATCATGACGTCTCCCGGAGAGGGTGTTCAACGAGAAAGGTGAAGGTCTCGGTACGGACCGGACCGTGCGGCGCGGGGGCGCGCGTGCATCGCAGGCGGCACTCGCGCACCCAGGGCGCGATGAACTTCTCCTCGATCTCGTGCTCGAACAGCGGTTCGGTCGAGATGAGTTCCTTGTCATCGCTCCCGCCCTTGGTCAGCAGCCGATCCGCGCCGCGCCAGACGCACAGCGTCACGGCGCCGGTCGTTTGGTTCGTCACGTCGATGAGGTCCCCGGGCATCAGGGACGTCGAGGCGAACCCTTCGCCTCTGCGTATCCAAAGACTCACCGTGAAAGGTGCGGACATCCGGCCTCCTGGCGCTACCTTTAGCGCATTCTGGCGATGGCGTCAAGCTCCCGGATGTAGGCCGCAGCCTCTTCCGGGACGAGCGACGCCCAATCTTCGTCCGCCAACATTTTACGGCGGACCTCGGTGGCGGAGATGCGCGGAACCTCCTTGATCGTCTGCACCTTCACCCCGATCGCTTCAAAACATTTTTTGGTGTTCTCATTGCCGGTCCAAACCGCAGAAACCTCGCCGCCGGCAAGCTCGACGCATTTTTTTGCCCAGACGTCATCGTCCGTTTCATCCGGAACATCCACAAGGTTGATGTCGTATTTCGGGATGAGGTCCACCCCCTGAAGCGCGCGTTGAATCATCTCGCGGCGCTCGGCTGCGGTGAACGGATTCTCGGCGGTCATGGATTCCTGCGAGCTCCCGATGCCGATCACGATCTTATCGCACACTTTGACCATCCCTTTCAACACCATCAAATGACCGTTATGAAACGGCTGGAACCGGCCGACGAACAAACAAACATTTGCCATAGATTACGAAAGTGATTTCACCGCATCCGCGATCACGGCCGCGGGAGCCGCCCCCGTTCCATCGAGCGCCGCGCGCATTTTCGGCACCGTGGCAACGACGAGCCGCGCAATGTCTTCATCGACCGTTTGCAGCACGGTCAGCAATCGCGCGCGTTTTTCCTCGTTGAGCTGTTCAAAAAAAGCAAGCATGTCTTTTTTCGCGGACTCTTCCACTTGAAGCTGCGCGAGCACGTCGAGCAGCTGGAAGGCGGGTTGTGAGGTGATCATCGCCATACTAGAACGGAGCGTGACCGCTCTTCGGGAGTCCCCAATTCGCTTTTTTCTGCTCCTTCTGCGCTTGCGCCTGGTATTCGGGATACGGCAGCGCCGCGTCGTCGTTGTAGTGCATTTTATCGACGAGTTCCCCGTTCACGATTTTGTAATCATCGACCGTTCCGTCGATTTCGAACCCGAGTAGATGAATCTCGCTCGGGCTGACCTTTTCCAAGTTCACCTTGAAGGTACCGATATCAAACGCCACATGGCCGTTTTTGAAAACTACCTCATTGTGAAGATCTTTGGTCACCTCGTGCGGCGGGGTGGCGGCCCAAAACTGACTCTCCTGCTGCCAGTACCCTTCGACCACGCGGTTGGCTGGATGCTCGACCGAGTTGTTGCCGAGCGCGATCCCGTAGGCGGCGAGTTCGGCCTCGTCCGGAGACAGATCCACGTAGTGCAGGTCCGCCTGACGCTCCTTCAGCCATTCCGCGCGCAGCTGCTGCAGTTCGTTGAGCGATCGCACATACCCGGTCGCGCCTTGCGCCGTGTGATGTTCGAGCAGCGCTTCGTAGCGACGCACGTGCTGTTCGATTTTGTTCGCGTGCGCTTCGAATAACGCGGTCGGTTCCGCATGCGCTTCCCCGCCGGCGAGCAGACCGGTCGCGAACGCAAGCGCGGCGATCAGCCGGGCCGGTCGCGTATCGGGCTTCACCTTCGCCATCGCGCGGTCGCAGGCGTCGAGCGCTTCGGTTGTGCGATCCTCGGGGCCGCGTTCGCGCGCCTCGGGGGGTGAAAATCCTTCACGCATATCAAACAAGTTTCAAATTCTCGCGATCGCGCCATGCAACCACGTGCCTGTCCCAGGTTTCGGGCTTTTTGAAGGCGCGGGCAAGCGCGGAAAGGTCCATCTCGCCAACCAGATCGATCTCGTTCTCCGCCCCCACACCATACCCTCTCTCCCGAGCGAAAACAAGGTAACCGACGTCGTTCGGGTCGATCCCCATGAGTCGGCATCCGACATGGTCCAGCGCGATCATATCGGTCCCCGCGAGCGCGAGGCGAAGCTCGACCGGTTCTCCGCGCGTGGGCCCGTCCCCTTCCATGGCAAGGAACCCGTCGATGACCGCCACGTCCGGCTTCATTTGCCGCACGAGCTCCGCGATCGTCATGTTGTGGGCCCACTCGCCTTGTTCGTGCAAAAACGGAAAGCGCGGCCAGTATTTTCCATGAACGCCGTACCGCGCCTCCGGCACCCACGTCCCGATCGTCCAGTTCTTGGTCGCCAGCGACACCCCGACGTCGCGATGCGTCTTCATGCAGGTGAGATCGATCGTGAACCCCGCTTCCGCGACCCGTTTGGAAATCCCCATCGCACCGGTCGATCCGTCGCGCTTCACATACGACCCGATCACCGTCTGATCGTCGTTCAGATCAAATAGCTCGACGTTGGGATATTCGCCGACCAGACTCTCGTACCCGAAATTCCGAAACGCCGCCTTTGTCCCGTGATACGAAGCATCCGCAACCACGATCGGTGCGCCCGTGTGCCTGCGAACCACGTCGATCACACCTCGCACCGCATCCACATGCGTCGACGCGAGCTGATTCAGATGGTGCACGAGATTCGGCTTCACAAGCACGGACGAAGCGGCCGAGAGTTTCGGCTCCGCCCCGACGAGCGCCCGCTCAAACGCCGCCGCCACGCTGGCGCGGCGATCGTCGCCTTTCATGAGAACCACGGTAACCATACGGCCCAAGTATAACAGAAGCCAACTCTTGATCAATACGGCCGAATTCTCTATACTCTCGATGACATTCGGGGGTCGTCTAACGGCAGGACAGCAGCCTTTGAAGCTGTGAACGAAGGTTCGATTCCTTCCCCCCGAGCCACGAGTATCACCTGGAAATTCCGGGTGATTTTCGTTTTACAAAAAGAAAACGACCCGGTGAACCAGGTCGGACGCTAATCGAGGTTGAGGTCGTAGGAAGGAAGCACGAGCGCTCCGTCAGGGAGCGTGCCTTCGTGTTCGTGGCGCGGGACGAGGACCGACAGGCAGAAGTCGGCGCCGTGCACCTCGCGCATGATGCGCGCGTGCATGGCGACCATCTGCGGGCGGTCGTCGAGCAGCAGGAGCGGGAAGGAACCGGACGTGATCGCGCGGCTGGACAGGTGCTCGGTCTTGAACGCGAGATCCTCCATGCCGAACCGCGGCTTCATGAAGATGTGGCCGAGCGGGAACCCCATCTCCTCGAGCCAGTCGACCGTCGCGTCCCGCATGCCGGGACGGAAGTCGGGCTCGTCCTCCTCGTTCTGCGAGTGGCGGCCGGTGAGGTAGGTCACGTTGAGCTGCCAGCTGACGGTCGCGACGAAGTCTCGGCCCTGCCAGATCGGCTCGTCCTCGCGGATGAACTCGTTCGAGAAGAACCGACGGTTCCAGTAGGCCATCCAGCGTCCGTAGAGCTCGCCCTTGGACGGGCCGATCAGCAGCTCCCACGGGCGACGGGGGCCGTACACGCGCAGCGCGGCCGCCTTGGCCTGGATGTCCGACCAGTGCGGCAGCCCCTCGTCGGCGAGGTGGTCGCGCAGAAACGCCCGCAGGATCGCGAGCGTCCGGGCGGCCGGGCTCGCAAGCGTGTCGTCGAGGTCGATCCTCGCCGCGAGCGCCGAGCGCGGGATCCCCGCGTCGACCGCTGCCTTGATCGCGCTCCAGAGCCGCTCGTACAGCAGCTCGTGGGCGTCGACCACCGTCCCCGGCGGACAGAGCTTCTGGTGCCAGGCGTCCATGGCTTCTCCTGCCCGCTCCGCCGATAGACCGACGGAAAGCGAGGCGGAGAATATAGCACAAAAAAACCGGCGTGTCAAGCCGGTCGAGTGGGATTCCCTTCGCACGTTAGCGCCGTTTTCGCTGCGCGAGGACGAGCAAAATAAAACAGCTGTTGGTCACGACCAGCGACGCCGGGTACAGCCAGGTCGTGAGCGAATACGCATCGAGCGCGAACAGCGACAGGGCCAGGCCGACGGCGCCGAACGCGTACAGGCTGAGCGTTTCCTCGAACGGTTTTCGAAACCCTTTTCGGAAGGTCGGGATGAACCCAACGGCATCCGTGACGGTCACGAGGATGACGGCGGCGGTCGGGTTACTGGTCAGCCACCAGAGCCCCATGGCAAGCAGCGCGCCGGCCAGGCACAGCCAATCGAAGTGATCGAACTGGCGCTCTCCGAACCGGAGCGAGAGGAGAAAAATCACGAGGACGAGCATCGCGTTCACGAGCGTGACCCAGGCGCCGGGCCCGGCTCCGGAGACGAACTGCGCTGCGAACGCGGTCGACATGAGCAACGTCCACACGAGCCAGGAAAAGGCGTGCGGCTTCGTTTGCTTGCGCAGGATGTCGATGATGTACGGGATCGCGGACAGACACATGATGATGCCTGCCACGACCGCCAAAAAATTTTTCGTGATCATAGCGCTGCGACGAGCGCTAGACCTTCAGGAATCGCCGCATCGCGAACCAGGTCGAGACAATGCAGACGAGCGCGACCGCGGCGAACTGCAGGCCGAAGATGAGCGGGCCGTTCTGCACGAAGTATTGGACGAGATCCACGGGAACCGAATCGAACGAGGCTTCCAGTTTGGGTTCGAGGAAGGCGATGGCCGGAAACAGGATACCCGTCGAAAGCGCAACGGCGAGCGCGCTGTAGATGATCGCTTCCACGAAGTACGGCGCGCGGACGAACGAGTTGGTCGCGCCGACGAGCTTCATGATCCCGATTTCCTCCCGGTGGACGAAGATGGTGATGCGTACCGTGTTGAAAATAATGAGGATGGCGATGATCAGGAACACGATCGACAGCGCCAGGCCGAAAAAGCGAACCTTGTCCGTCGCCGCGGTCAGGGTGTCGATGTACTGCGAATAGTTCGAGAAATCGTGGTTCCTGATGTGCGAGCTGAACTGCGGCGCGTCGAGCGCCTGAATGATGTAATCGAAATCCGCCGCGTTGTAGGCCTTCACGACGAGCGAGTAGCCGAACGGATTCTCTCCAATCTCCTCGAGCGACGCCATCAGCGCCGCATTGTCCGCGTGACGCTCCTTGAACCGCGCGAGCGCCTCGTCCGGGGTCACGATCACCACGTCGCGCACCTGGGCGAGCCCGCGCAGGTACGCCGCCGCGCTTTTGACCGTGTCCTCCTGCGTGTCCGCATTGAAGTACACCGAGACGTCCACCTTCTGCTCGAACGACTTGGTCGCGGCGTCGGTCGCGAGGTTCAAGACCAGAAGGATGTTCACCGTCGTGAGGGTGAGCGCCAGCATGCTGATCGTGATGACGGACAGCCAAAAATTCCGGAAAAAATTCTGGAACGCGAATCGAATGACGCGAAAGAACGAAATCATAGTTTGTATCTCCCTTCCTCAACGTCTGACACCACCTGCCCGTGATCGAGCGTGATCACGCGCTTTTTGCG
>CAZOPY010000040.1:0-8220 GCA_964581945.1 uncultured Gammaproteobacteria bacterium
ATCGTTGTAGTAGCTCACCACGAGCGAGTGAGTGGAACGCTCGACGATCGGGAGCCCCGAGTTCATCGCGGCGCGGAAGGTCGTGGTGCCGATCTGGCACAGGCCGCCCGCGATCTCCGGTTGGATTTTATCGCCCTTGATGACGAGCTCAGGGAGATAGCCGTTGTCCGTCTCAAACGGTTTGAGCGCAGCGACGAGCGAGAACGTTTCTCCCGGCTGGATGAGGAGTCCGTTCAGCAAGCGGACCCCGTTGCGGATATTCTTGATGCGATTGGGCGGCGAGTTGCGATAGTTTGATGTGCCGACGCCGAGCTCTTCCGTGATCCCGAGATCGTTCACCTGTCCGGTCGCAAGCGTCGGCTCGACGACGGTGACGACCACGTCGGTCGTTGTTTGCGTGTTGTCCACGAGAAGCGCGGTCAGGGCCGCGGCGGTCGCGTCGCGATCCAGCGAGATGCCGGTCTCGCTCGCCGCGAACTCGGAAACACGGCCGTTTTCGATCGTAAAGCGCGCATCGGAGGCCGGACGTTCGATGGCTGTGGCAATGAGATCAAATGTTTCGGCCAGCCCGTCGGTCGTGATGACGAGCCGAGCAATCCCGTCCTGTTTTTCAACGGCGAGCGCCTGGGTCAGCGTTTGTGCGGAGATGGTCCAGCTCTGCGGGGAAAACCGGTCGGGTTCGTAGGAAAGCGTAAACGGGGCGCGGGCAACGACCGCTTCGGCGATGGGAAGCAACGGTTGCACGTCCGCTTCGCTCACGTCCGCGTCCCCGTGGGAACTGGCAAGGACAAGGCTGGATTCATCGAGCGTCGAGAGGTGCGAGGGAAGCTCGGCGAAAAACGCGTCGAACGCGATCACCTCTCCCGCATGCGACGGGGTGACCGAGGCGGTCCAACCGGACGCGGTCAGGGTGAAGGCGAATCCGGCGTTCAACGGTTGCTGTTCGAGGTTCAGATAGGGAAACGCGGCATCGATGGCGTTTTCGAGGCGCGTGCGGTCCACGGTGGTCGGAATGTCGATGTGCGTTCCGTCGACGAGCGCGCTCGCGAGCGTGAACGCGTCCACCACGCTCCCGCTCGCGCGTTTGGCCTGGAGCGCCTGCGCGATCGCGGCGTCCACGTCGAACGTTACGTAATCCGAGCTGGATCCCGTGTCGCTCGTCGGGATGCTCCCGACCGGGATGCGTTTGGTCGAACCGTCGAGCGTGACGTTCACCCCCTCGAGGACATAGGCGTCTACGGCCTCGTGCACTTTTTGGCTCGCAACCTCCGGGTCCATCCCGCCGACCGCGATCGGCCCGATCCAAACGTTCGGCGCGATGCGGCCGTCGTATCCTTGCGCCCACACGTACGAAACCGCCCCAACCACCACCACGACGACGATCACAACAATCGCCGCCGCAAAGGCGACGGTGGAAACGGCCTTCGCGCGAGACGAAGGCTTCAGAGATGGGGCCGTTTGTTCGGACATACCTTAGACGCCCTTCAACATTTCATTCAGGACCTGTTTGGCCAGCCGTTCACGTTCGTCAGAAGCATCCGTATCCGAAAGGACGAGCAGATGCACGGCGGTGCCAGGCGTGGATTCCGGTTTGAGCAAGCGGACGGGCCAGCGGATCGTTTGACCGTCTTTGGTCAACAGAACCGCATTCTCTCTGTCGATCGACTGAATCGTCGCGGAGAGGGCGTGCGGGAGATCGGACATAGCTATTCGAGTTCAACAACATCAACGTCAGCCGCCATCTCAGCCTTTTTGAGCGTAATTGTCAAGATGCCGTTCTTCAGCGACGCATCCGTCGCTTCCGGAGCGACATGACTTGGGAGCACGATCGTGCGCGAATAGTCGCCCCAGTAGCACTCTTCGACGTGCATGGTCGCCTCTTCGATTTCCCGGCAACCATGGGCCCGCTTGCCGCGGATCGTGAGCGTGTCCTGGGTGACGCTGATGTCCAAATCTTCAGCCCGCGTCCCCGCAATCGCGGAGCGGACATAAATGTTCTGCGCGTCCTCGAGGACGTCAACCGAAAGCTGACCCTCGTCCGAGGCGAGCCAAGAGAAGTCGTTTTTGTCGGGGGCCTGTTGCACAGGATTATTTCAAACGGTAGCCGCGTACGTATTCATACAGCGGTCCGAGCGTGAAGCCAACCACGCCGATCCAGAGGAGCTCTTCGATGGGGCTCGCGCCGAACAACGTCCCGGAAAGATTTTCGATCTGCCACACGCTCCCCGCATCCACCGGAAACAGGCGGGTGAAGAAGACCTGTTCGAGAACGAAGACGAGCAGGGCGACGAATGCGCCCGAGACCAGAGCATTCAACAAGAGATCATGCCGATCGGCGATCACATACGTCCCGATCAGGAGGCCGCCGACGGCGAAGGCATAGACCGAGTTGATCGGAAACAGGGTGGTGAGGGTCAGGGAAATCGCGGCCCAGATTCCGGTCACGATCACGAGCATCGACACCCAATGCAGGTGCCGCGGGCGGACGAAGAATCGTTCCCCGCGCAGTTTCGACAGATGCCGGCCGAACACGACCTGATAGATCACGGCCGAGATGCCGCACAAGGCGAAGGCGAACAGGAAATCCTCGATCCCGATCGGCGCCCCGGACACGGGCAGTGAGCGGCGATAGTCCGACAGGGCGACGTACAGCACGCCCGGAGCGAGCACCACCCCGACCACGCTCATGAACAGCTGTTCACGCCGCGTTTCCTTTGAGAAGAAAAAGATGATGAGCCACACGACGAGCAGGCTGACGGAGAGTGCGAGGAACGGAGGAGAGATCATAGGGGCGAAGAAAATACAACCCCATTGTATCACTATCGTTGGTACAGGTCGAACGATTTTGTGATGTCGTACATCCCGTGCGCGACCGCCTCCTCGCACAGGTCTTTTTGCCATCCGTCGACCGAGTCGCAGGCCGCGGGGGCTTCGTCCGGGTAGTATTTTTCGAACCGTTCCATCACCCCCTCGATGCAGACGTACTGATCATCGTGTTCGCCGTAGTGGCACACCTGTTCCAGGGTCGCCGATCCGCCGCGAACGTAGGGCATGTTGGCGTTGCCGAGTCCGTGGAAGCAACCGAGCCGGACGTTGCCGGTCATCGCCTCGCAGGCGAGCACCAGATCGTGGAAGCCGCTCGTTTCTTTGTAGTGATCGGCGACGACGTGGGTCATCTCGTAGCGGAAGCAGGCGGCCGGGTACGGGGAGACGTCGCACGGGTAAAATTCCGTCGCGCCGGGTGGAACCTCTTTCGGTCCACGCTCGACGAATTCCATGTACGCCCCGGTCGCGCAGTAGTAGCGCATGGGGTACGAATCGAAGGTGTCGCACACAGCCAGCGCTTTCGGGATATCGTACTCCGCGAGGTACATGAGCCCGTGGCCAATGCCATGGGCGCAGTCACCGGCCTTGTACAACCCGGTGGCCACGGTTTTGTCGCAGATGGTCGCGATGCGCGCCTTGGCGTCCTCGATCTGAACATGCTCTTCCGGGAGCATGGGCGCGGATCCGTCCGGCGCCGTTTCGCCTTCGGTGAACACCTGCATGATCACCCCGTGCATGCAGCCGGAGTAGCAGGCGTCTTCGCAGGTCGCGAGCGCCTCGCCGACATCGCCGATTTTTTTGTAGATCTCTTTACCGAGGTCGTGCGCTTCGTCATGGCAGGTCGGATTCCATTCCTCAACCGCCGCGATGAGACCGTTGGCGCCGACCGTGTCGATCCATTTCTCGTAAATCGGGAGCAGGTTGGTCGTGCGGGCGGCTTTCAGTTCAGCCACGACCTGCGCGCGCTCGTCGACGGTCTGGTCGAGCGGCACCTGGAGCTGAAGCGGGTGCTCCACCGGTTCATCAGCCGCTTCCGGCGTCGCCGCGCTCGGAGATGCCTGCCAAAAAAACGCGCCAAGACCAGCGGCGAGAGCGAGGGTGCCGAGCGAGCCGGCGAGAATCATTCGACGTTTCATAGCAATCCAATCCTAAGGTTTTTGACGGCCATGGTCAACGTTGACGTTCATGCGTCGGGATGAGAGGCTGTCGGAGATATGCGGTTGGTTACGTCCTATGTAAATCCAGATCTCGACGGCGTGGCGTGTGCATTTGCGCTGGCCGAGCTTTTGCGTGCGCAAGGCCAGACGGTGGCATGCGGTCTGTTCGGCGACCCGCAACAAGAGGCACTGTGGATGCTCGACACATTCGCGATCCCAAGACCCTCGGACGGCACAGTGTTTTTGAAGGAAGCCGAAACGATCACGATCGTGGATGTCAGTAGTGTGAATGACATCCAGTCCGTCATGCCACTTGATCGCATAACGGACATGATCGATCACCACGAGGTGAGCTGTGAAGCGGACCTCCCGAATCTGACCAGAAAACAGATCGAACTCGTCGGTTCCTGCGCAACGCTCATCGCGGAACGCATGCATGCGGCCGCGTATGAACCGAGCTGCGAGGCAGCGCGGCTGTTGTCTGGTGCGATCGCCAGCAACACGGTGAATTTTCGATCGACGGTCACCACTGACCGTGATCGCGCGATGTTCACCTGGCTCGCAACGTTCGCCGAGCTCCCTGCGGACTTCGTGGAGCGCATGTTCACGGCCAAATCCGATCTTGGCGGGGACCGATTGCGTCTCGCGCTTGAAAACGACACCGCAACCAAGCGGTTCGGAAATGCCAACGTTCTGATTTTCCAACTCGAGATCGCCGGCGTTACCGCACTCCTCGATGCGCGCCGTGATGAAATTCTTGATGTGATGCAACGGGTCGCCGTGGCAGAGGAGGCAACGCACACCTTCTTAAACGCGCTCGACATTCTTGCTGGGACGACAACGATTCTGGTGCCGGATGAAGAAAGTGCAGCCCTCATTTTCGACGCCCTCGGTCGCGACACGCACGACGGGCGCTCGACCGTGGACGGGCTCGTCCTGCGCAAGCAGATCGTCCCGCTTCTGAAGGCAAAGTTGGGATCCATCCACTAACGAATGCCTTCTCAAGCCATAGGTTCGGTTTTCTGCTATCCTTTCCACGTATGCATGACAAGAAACGCATTGCCGTGGTCGGGGCCGGGATCGCCGGGCTTGCCTGCGCGTATCGGTTGCAAGAGGCCGGGTTTGACGTGGTCGTGTACGAAAAGGAATCGTTCGTCGGCGGGCGGATGAGCTCGCGCACCAAAGACGGATTCGTGTTCGATCTTGGAGCGGATCACCTGTGCGACCTGTACGACCGAATCAAGCACTACGGTCGGGAGTTCGGCATTCCCTGGGAGAAGATGCGGTTTTTGAAATACGGGGTCGCGAAGGGCGGCAAGGTCGTGCCGATGATGGAGGCGATCGGTCCCTGGTCGAAATTTCGTTTGGCGATTGAAACGTTTCTTCTGAAAAAAATTCCGAGCTTCCTCGATCTGAACCATCTGTCCGAACATGACACGAACAATGCGTATGACTACATGCGCGGCCGGGTCGGTCAGGAGGTGGCGGATTATTTCGTCGACAGTTTTTCGACCACCTATCAGTTCCATCGTGCGCGGGAGATTTCGCGCGCGGCTTTGCTTGGGATCATGCAGTCGATCAAGCAGGACAAACCGCGCTGGCATCTGCACCGCACGGTCGGCGGGATGCAGGCGCTGCCCGACGCGTTCGCCAAACGGCTCCACGTGCGCACGTCGCACCCGGTCGGCTCGGTGAAGGCCGGAGACGAAGCGGTGCTTGTCGACGGGGAACGGTTCGACGCGGCGGTTATCGCGGCGCCGGCGCACGCGGCATCGATGCTCTACGCGAATCCCACGCCGAAAGAGCGCGCGATCCTCGAGCGCACCGCATACGCCGCAACGATCAGCGTCGCGTTTCGCGTTCCGGTCGACAAACTCCCGAACACAGCCGTGGTCTGGGTCCCGTTCGTCGAGAGCTCAAGGATTTCCGGGTTCGTGAACGAAGCGATGAAGGGAGAAGAGCTGGTGCATGACGGGCAGACGCTCATCTGCGTTTGGCTGCATGAGGATTTCGCCCGCCTGCTCATGGACAAGAGCGACAGCCAGATTTTTTCGACCGTCGGCGACGAGCTCGCTCGCGTTTGTCCGTGGGTGACGCGCGAGGAACTCACCCCGCACGATCTACAAAAATGGCCGCACGCGATGCCAAAGTTCGCGCACGGCCATATTACTGCCGTCTCGGAGTTTCTGAAGGACGGGCAGGGGGAGCAAAACGTATTTCTCTGTGGCGACTATCTGAACGGTCCGTGGACCGAAGGGGCGCTGCGCTGCGGCGAGCGCGTTGCCGAACAGGTCAGGTCGCGGCTCGGTTCTTGAGCGCCGCGATCATCTCGTCGTCGTGGATGTGCGTTTCCGGATCGTGGAAGCGATCGCCGGTCAGATCCATGTACAGGTTCATCCCGGTCGTGACCGTGCCGTACATGCCGGCCCAGCCGCTCGAGGCGTTGCACCAGAAGAAGTTTGTGAACGGCGTTTTTGCTTTAAGCCGGTTTAGGTTCACCTGTTCCGGCGTCATGTCGGAGCCGTAGGCGTTGCCGAAGGGGGTCATGACGAAGTCCTCGTTCGTGGTCGACGTCCCGATCGTCTTCACGACGATGTGTTTGCGCAGGTTCGGGATGTACTTTTGTTCGACCAGGTCGAGCATGCGCTCCGCGACCTTCTGTTTCAGCTTCGCGTACTCCGCATAGCTTCGCTTTTGCGCCTCGGCGAACGGCGCGTATTCCGTGTACGCGGCGATTTCGAGGATCGGGAAGTTTGGACCCGGCGTCGTCCCGCCCTCCTTCGTATGCAAGGTCGGGGTCGACAGAAAGATCCAGGGGTTTTCGAAATTCACCTCGCCCATCTCTTTCCACATCTTGTTCATGTCCCACTGTTCGCAGTGCCAGATGTTGAACGAGCCGAATCCAAACTGGCGCAGATCAATGTCTTTCAGCCCGAGATAAATCATCACCCCGGCCGGCGAGTATTTGTAATCGAGTTTTTTCTGCTCCTCCGGAGGAAACTTTTCCCATCCGATCACGTTCGCCATCTTTTTCGGGTCGCCGTTGCAAAGGAAGTTGGTCGCTTTGAACGTCTTGCCGTTTTTCGTCCCGACGCTCACGACCTTGTCTCCCTCCGTGTTGATCTTGTCCACCTCGGTTTCGTAGTAGATGTGGCACCCCGGATGATCGGTCACGAATGTCGCGAGGCGGTCGATGTAGTATTTGAAATGCTTCGTCGGCGTGTAGGCGCCGGTGTTGTATCCGCCGAACAGAGCGACGTACATGAACAGCGACAACCGTTCCGGCGGGACCATGAAGTCCCCGGCGTTCGCGGCAAGCACGAGCTGCGCTTCTTTGCTGAGTCCGCATTCGTCGTACAGGTCCTGGAGCGTCGCCTTGCGGTATTTGATGATCGTCGGAACCTTGTACGCCTTGAACAGTTCCCACCACTTCAGCTTGCGATCCGGCAGGTGGCGGAATTCGTCGCGGAGCTTGCGCATCACGCCCACGAATTTTTCCATCCCTTGGCGCTCATGCGGATACGCGGCGCACACGTTCTCGACCAGCTTGTCCCAGCCGTACGGAATTTTCACGCGCTTCCCGTCCGGCATGACCATGTGGTCGTACCCTTCCGGGTCGAACAGCTCAAAGGTGATGTCCTTCTCGAGGCCAATCCGTTTCAGAAATTCGTAAATTTTTCCACCCGGGCCGCACCCCCAGATGTAGTGCACCTGCGCGCAGAAATAATACTCTCCGGTGTGGAAGGTCTGGCAGTACCCGCCCGGCAGGTCATGCGCCTCGAGCATGCACACCTTGTTTCCGGCATTCGCAAGAAGCGCTGCTGCGGTCAGAGCCGAGCTTCCGGTCCCGATGATGACGTAGTCGTACGCGTGTCCTTCGGCGTAACGCTTGTCCTGCGCCTCATGCTGTTCCTTCGTGAGGGCGGATGTGGAGGATTTTTTGGCCATAGGTAGAGATGAAAAAGGTTGGTCAGATGGTATCACCTCGTCCGAAAATGAAAAAGCCCGTCGAGCCATGCTTGCCGGGCGAAGAGAGGAGAGGTTGCGTCAGGGGGCGGTTGTATCCGCGTCCCTGTCATCCGGGAGAAGCGGTTGGAAGTGGAGGGCGGCGGCGGTTTCGAGCTGGCCCATCGAGTCCAGTCCGCCGTCGATCTTCACGCGCGCCACGCTCCAGCCGTCGTACGGCGGGGGCGGGTTCTTCCCGTTCGTGAGCTTCCCAACCTCCATGAGCGCGATG
>CAZOPY010000041.1:0-1729 GCA_964581945.1 uncultured Gammaproteobacteria bacterium
AAATGCGATTTCACCGTGTTCTCTTTCATACTGAGCACGCGGCCGATCTCGCTCAAGGACATTTGCGAAAAATAGCGGAGGCTCAACACGTTCTGCTGTTTTTGATTGAGACGCGCCATGCATTGGCGCAATCGCGTGACCTGTTCGGCACGCTCGGCGCCATCTTGCGCCTCCAGAATGTCGGCGTTGGCTTCAAACGATTCTCCGGCCACGAGCTCTGGCGCCTCCTCGGAGGAAACCGACAGAAACTTGGCGCGGGCGCGATAGTAGTTCGCGGACTGCGCGACCGCGATCGCGAACAACCAGGACTTGAAACTGATCCCCGGTCGCGGCGAGTAACGATGCAGGTTCTTCAACGCTTGAAAAAAGGTCTCGCTGGTTAAATCTTTCGCCGTTTCCAGGTGACGGGTACGTTTGAGGAAAAACCCAAAGATGGGTTGGTAGTACTTGTCGTATAACCTACCAAACCCCTCCGGGTTAATTTTCGCATGGGCTACCACCTCCTCTTCTTCATGCATAGCGAGGAACGTTAGCTAAACGACCTTTCATACAGTATATCGCACCTGATCGAATAGGTTGCAAGGCACGTCGTTCGCGAACGACGTGCCAAGGGGTAGAAAAACCCCGCCAAAGGCTTGGGAAGCCCGTGGCGGGGGACGTTGGTTGCGCCTAGAACGGCGCGACGGCCTCCTCCTTGAGGAGGGTGTAGACGAGGCGGAAGCGGTCCGCGTCGAGCGGGCCCTGCTCGAGCACCTCGACGATCTGGGTGACCGCGGGGAGCGCCTTCCCGACCGGCTTGGTCTGGAACCCGGTCTCGTCGGCCTTCTGCATGCGCTCCTTCAAGGCGCGCATCGTCTGGAGGAGCCGATCGCCGTGCGCGCGGGGGCGCACGAGCGCGAACTTCATCGCGACCGACACGGCGGCGAGCGTCGCCTCGAGCGGCTGGTGGATGGTGAGCAGGTTCTCCATCGACCGGTGGACGCGCGCGAGCGCGGTGCGCCAGTCGCCGAGCCCCGGGGTCTCGAGACAGCGGGCGGCGTAGTCGAAGTCGTCGGCCGAGCGCTTGAAGGCGCGCTCGAACGGACGGATCGGCCGGCGGCGCAGCTCGGCTGCGTACGCGTGGAGACGCGAGGCGTTCCTGGCATCGCGCCGACGCCGGTCCTCGAGCGTGAGCTGCGGGTCGTTGTCGATGAGCTGGGTGGCGACCTTGTCGATGTCGCGCACGCTGCGCAGCACGGTGTCGAGGTAGTAGGCGATCACCGCGGCGGTCTTGCCCACCTTGGTCTGCACGATCTTCACCTGGCGGACGCGACGCCCGAGCAGGAGGTCGATCGACCACCAGTAGCAGGACAGCCGGCCGGGGTTGTTGCGACCCTTGCCGCGGTTCTCCTTCACGAACGTCGCGTCGGACGCGCGACGGTGCACCTCGGTCAGGTGCCCGTTGCGTGCGGCCGCGGTGTCGGTCGCGATCTTCGACGCGCCGCCCACGTACTCGGCGACCCCCTCGGGGCCGACCGCGTGCAGGACGTTGCTCTGCCTGAGCAGGAGGTGCGAGCTGGTCATCCAGCCGTCGAGCTTCGGGAGCTCGATCAGCTCCTCGCGGTCCGGGATCTGCGCGAGGCCGCGGGCGGCGTCGTACAGGCTCAGGTAGCGCACGAAGTTCTGCTCCTCCGGATTCTTCGGGTTGTACCCGTTGCGCTCGGTCAGCTCGAGGTTGCGGTTGTGCAGC
>CAZOPY010000041.1:1739-8028 GCA_964581945.1 uncultured Gammaproteobacteria bacterium
TGCGGACGAGCACGTAGCCGCGGCGCAGGAGACCGGGGACGTCCTCGTCCGCGATGTAGGCCTTGCCGTTCGCGAGGATGATGCAGTCGATCTCGATCCGGCGGCCGCAGACGATCATCGGCCGCTTCGCGAACACCGGCGACTTCACGTCGGGCCAGAGGACCCGGGGCTCGTCGTCGATGCGGTAGCGAGGGGTGGGAGGGACCGCCGTGGCGGTGGTGGAGGGATCGGGCTGGGTCGACAAGGGACGCTCCTGATTTCGGCTCGAGTTGATCTCGAAGACCGCCCGAGAATATACGGCAAACAAAAAAAGATGTCAACCGACCGACGGCTTACATCTTTTTGTTGTCGTGGTCCATCACCCGTCGCTGAATCGCGAAAATATCAAGCGAGGACTCCATCTGATTCAGCTCCGCGTCGTTTCGATGATCGATCCCGAGTTTGTGTTGGATCTCATCGAGCATCTGGAGCATCTTCGTCACCTCCCGTTCAGCTTGCACGTTCACCTGGAAATCCACCTCGCTTCTGAGATCCGCGAGTTTGGCCGCGCGGTTTTGGCTCATGAGCACGATAATCGAAAGAAAGATCGCCTCGAGAGACACGAGTGTCGTGAGTAACGGGAACGGAAACGGATCGAAGGCAGATACGCCCGGTACCCAACCCACGTTGATCGCAACCCAGATAGCGAACACAGCCACGTTCGCATTGAAAAACCAGATCGTCCCAAAAAAATCATTCAAAAAATCCGCAAGCTTCCCCGTGAATGACCTTGTCGGCGCCAACGTGCTGGCAAAAATCTCCGCCACCGGCCGCGACCGTCCGGTTCGTGCGTGTTTCCCGTTCCTCCTCCGAGCCATACCGTTACATCCTATCATAAATCATAAAATCCGCCTTGAGCGGATGAAGCGCGCGGGGTTGCGAAGGGATGAGCCCTTCGCTTCCCCAGCTTCCTACTGGTTGTCGGACAGCTCGTCGAACAACGAGCGGTCGTGGCCGGGCAGCGTGCCCTGCTCGAGCCCTCCTGGAACGAGGTCGGAGGCGTCGAGCTGGTGGTGCCAGCCGCTGAAGTGCCAGACGAGCCGCTGTCCCTCGGGAGTGTTCTCCCAGACCAGGATGCGGTCGACCGTCAGGTCGGGGGTGTAGTCCCACCCGTCGGCGTCGGGAGGCGCGACGCGCTTCGAGATCAGCTCGAGGGCGGCGGCGAGACTCGCGGCGGGGTGCTGCTCGCGGGCCGAGCCAGAGAGGACGATCAAATGGGATGCATTCTGCACGGTTTCTCCTGGGGTTGTAAGCTCATTTGACGGATCAACTATACCACTTTTTGGGGTCTTTGTCAACGGCCAAATGCGTGTTTTCGAGGCTTTTCAACAAAAAAAAGAGGCCCTTGTGGCCTCGAAGCACTCTTCGCTCGGAGACGTTCAGCGGATGTCGAGCTCCGCCGCGTCGAAGGTGATGTCAAGCGGCTCGATCCGAACGGACTTCGGGCCGGGCTCGACGTGGCCCATCTCCCAGGCCGGGAAACCGAGCTTCAGGGCGATCTCGATGACCTTGGCCGCATCGCGCGGGGCGACGATCAGCGCGTAGCCGACGCCCATGTTGAACGTCTTGTACATCTCCTTCAGCTCGACCGGCCCCTTCTCGCGGATGAAGTCGAACAGCGCGATGGGGACCGGCACGTGATGGAGGACGTAGCGGAACGGTTCGCGGGCGCGCATGAACTTCAGCCAGCCGTGGCCGGTGACGTTGATGGCGTAGTGGATCTGAATCCCCGCGTCCTGGCACGCCTCGATGAGACGCGTGTACAGGAAGGTCGGAACGAGCATCGAGTCCCCGAAGGTGAGCGACGTGCTCCCGTCGATGATCGTGCGGAACCCGTCGTCGAGCTTCGGTTCGATGTCGCGCCGGGGCAGCGAGACCCCGTTCGCGTGGATCCCGGAGCTGCCGATTCCGACGACCGTGTCGCCGCAGAGGATCGCGCTCGACATGATGCGGTGCGTCGAGTCGCGGAACGTGCCGATGCCGGAACCCGAGATGATGACGCGGCCCGGCATGACGAGGTCCCGGAGTCCGGGAGTCTCTCCCCCGCCCCAGGCGCAGCCGACGTCGTGGCAGGCCTGCTCCCAGCCGGCGATGAACGCCAGCCAGCGCGGCCGCTTCTTGAACCAGATGTCGCTCTCGACGTCCAGGTTCTGGAACACGAGCGCGGGCAGCGCACCGATCGAGGCGATGTCGTTGACGACCATCGCCAGCGTGTCGCGGGCGATCGCGCCCCAGTGGTTCACCCCGGCTTCGAAACGGGCGTCGGCGACGATGTTCTTCGTGCCGAGTCCCTCGATCACGCCCGCCCCGGCATTGTTGTCTGTGTGGTAGGCCGTGGCGCTTTCGCCGATCGACCACTCCTCGACGAAGAAGCCGAGGCGGTTCGGGTTGTTGAGCGTCCGCAGCACCGCTTCGAGGCAGGCACGCTTGTAGGCGTCGAGCCCCTGGTAGCCGACCGAGCTCGCGTAGGTCAGAGGCGTTCCGCCATTCGACTCGTCCATGAGTCCTCCGAAAATCGAAAACAGGCCGTTGTAGCCTGCTTCGCGCATCCTAACAGTTTTTCTCGTCGCGTCAACCCTACTTCCGGCGATACTTCCCTTCCAGTTCCGCTTTCTCAATCGTCGCCGCTTCGACGACCTGGACGAAATTTTCTCGTGTGACGTTTTCGAGGCGCTCGACGTTCAGGGCGTAGAGCGTGAAGGTGTAATGATGCGTCCCCTTGGGCGGGCACGGGCCGCCGTAGCCGCGGCCGCCGAAATCGTTGTTCAGTTGGTCTCCTCCCGGGCGTCCTCCCTGGGCGATTTCGCGGGTGTCGGCCGGGATGTTCACGACAAGCCAGTGCGCAAACACGCCCGTCGTTCCTTCAGGATCGAAACAGGAAAGAGCGAGACTCTTGGTCCCTTCGGGCAATTCGTCCCATTCCAAATGCGGCGAGACAGACGCGCCGTCGCAGGTGTGAAGCGCGGGGATGCTCCCGCCCGGTTTGATGTCGACGCTCTTCAAATTCATACCGATTCAAGCTTACACGGTCTCGGAAATCTGTTCAACCTGCTCGATGAGCGTGTCGAGACCGTCGCCGGTGTGCGCGGAAACGAACGTGTGTGGGTGGTCCGCGAAACGGTGGGCGATTTTTTCCAGATGCGGGCTTTCGGCCTGGTCGCGTTTGTTGAAGACGTAGATGCTTGGGACATGGCGCGCGTTCAACTCTTGCAGGATCTGCTCGACGACACGAATTTTCGAGAACATGACCGGATCGTTCACGTCGATTACATGCAGCAGGAGCGAGGCCTCGGTGACCTCCGAAAGCGTTGAACGAAACGCGTGAATGAGTTCGGGCGGAAGCTGCTTCACGAACCCGATCGTGTCCGAAACAAGCATGCGCTCGCGGCGGGTCGGGAGGTACAGCTCGCCCACGCGCGTGTCGAGCGTTGCGAACAGTTTATTCGCCACGTATTCTTTGCGGCCTGTGAGCGTATTCAGGAGCGAGGTCTTCCCCGCGTTCGTATAACCGACAAGCGAGAGGGTTTTGAGATTATTGCGCTCGCGGTTTTTCCGATGCCCTTCGCGCACGCGCTCGTACTGCTCCAGCCGCTCGCGCAGTTTGCGTTCATGTTCGCGCAGGTGGCGCTTCATGATCTCGGTGTTCGTCTCGCCGATCCCGACCGTGCCGATCCCACCTCCCTGTCGCGACAGCTCCATCCCCATCCCGAAAATCCGCGGCCCCATGTGCCGCACGCTCGCCAGTTCGATTTCCAGACGCGCCTCGGTGGTCCGGGCGTGTTTCGCAAAAATTTTGAGGATCAGGTCCAGCCGATCCCACACCTGCATCTTCGACGGACGAAAAATCTCCCCGAGGTTGTAGATCTGCTGCGGCTTCAAGGCATCGTTCACGATGAGCAGCTTCGCCCCGAGCCCCGCCCCCTCCCGCGCCATCTCCTCCGCCTTCCCCGGACCGATATGCGTACGCGGATGGGGCGCAAACCGGCGCTGATAGGATTTCACGACCACGATTCCGCCATACGTGTTCACGAGCTCCTCGAGCTCTTTCAGTCGCTCCACACTGTGACGCGAAAGCATCCGCGGATGGATGAGATCAACGAGAATCGCTTTTGTGCGCGCGGGTTCCATGGATTGAGCGTAGCATGTCTATGCGCCATCCTGAAAGATGCGACGAACTATCTCCTCAATCGGAATCTCCTCGATGAGCAGATCGCTCACGGGGAGCGTGTCGAGCAGTCGCTTCGCGACCTCGCGCAGCCGCTCGCGCGGGACCTGAATCGTCGCGCGTTCCGGTGTCCATTTGGTGACCTCGCCGAAGCCGGCGAGGTTTTTCTTTTGGACGTGGCCGGAAAACGTGACGGTGATGTCCTTGTGATCCGCGACCCTCTCGGCGAGCGCGGCGAGCGCGCCGTCGTACTGCACGCGGCCGGTGTGGATGACGATCACGCGCGGGCAGAGCGCCTGGACGTCGGCCATCGCGTGCGAGGTCAGGATGATCGTCGTCCCCTCTTTTTTGTTTTGCGCGGCAAGAAACTCGCGGATCGCCTGCTGCGACACGACGTCGAGGCCGATGGTCGGCTCGTCGAGAAACAGCACCTTCGGGCGATGCAGGAGCGCGTTCACGAGCTCGCACTTCATCCGCTCCCCGAGGGAAAGCTTGCGCACCGGCAGATCGAACACATTGGTCGCATCAAGCACCTCCCCGAGCTGCTTCACGCGCGTGTGAAAATCCCGATCGGAAATTTCGTAGATTTCCTTGTTGAGCAAAAACGTGTCGCGCGCCGGCAAGTCCCACCACAACTGGTTCTTCTGCCCGAGGACGATCGCAAACTGCCGCTGGTACGCGCGTTCGCGCTTCCACGGCGTGTGGCCGAGCACCGACGCCTCCCCGCTCGTCGGCCACAAAATCCCGGAGAGCATCTTCAACGTCGTCGTCTTCCCCGCCCCGTTCGGTCCGATGAATCCGACGAACTCGCCTTCCTCGATCGAAAACGAAACGTCGCGCACCGCCTCGACGGAAATCTTTTCGCGCCGCACGAACGAACGCAGCGTCCCCGCGAGCCCGGGCTGCTTGCGGTACGTGTCGTACGTTTTGGTCAGCTCCTGAACGTTGATGATCGACATATCACGCGCTCGCGCTCGTATAGTGTTTTAACGCCTGCGTCCAGGTCCATCGCGCGAGCAGCACGCTCGCGGCGGTGACGAACAGGGCCCAGGCGATCATGGTCGCCGGAAGAATGCCGAGGAACGCTTTGGTCGGAAAGGTGATGATAACGAGGATCGGAAACACGAAGGTGAAAACGATGCGGATGAGTGACGGAAACACCTCCGGCGGAAACCGCGCGACATACACCACTTCCCGATACATCCACCACGCGTTTTCGAGCTCCGTGGTCCAAAAGTTGAGTGCGGCGAGAAACACGTTAATCGAAAAGGCGAGGATCAGGCCGCAGACAAGCAGAAAACAGCCGAGCGCGATATTCGCGGGTTCGAGCGGGGGCAGCTTCGCGAACGCGGCCCACAGAAACAGCGCCGCGGCCGGGAGCGTGGTCAGGTCGAAGAAGTCGAAGATGCGAAACGCGGACCAGAACAGCGGCGAAACGGGCTTGGTCAACACCAGGTCGAACTCGCCGTTCGCGATCACGCGTTGGAGGTCAGTGAGCCCGCGGAACCAAATGAGCTGCGTCAGAATGTCGATCAGGTTCATGAGCGCGAAAAACAGGAGCACCTCGCCCTCGTCGTATCCGGCGATCGAATTCGTGTGATTGAACAACGTGATCACGAACACGAAGAAAAACGCCATGCGCAAGAGCTTCCCGAACACGAACGTGACAAAGTCGATGCGCGACGCCGCGACGATGGAAAACGCGCCCGTGATGGAGCGAAGCCAGATGCGGAAATACCGGCGGATCTCAGCGACCATACGCTTCGTACGTTTTTACCCCGCGCTGCCAGGCGATTGCGAGCACGCCCCCAAGCACGAAAATCCAGACCCATTGCGTCAGAAATGCCGCGAGCACCTGATCCGGCGTCCACTGGCCGAAGAATACCTTGAGCGGCGCGAAGATGATGGACGGGAACGGGGTGGCAAAGATGATCGAATGAAACGGCTCGGGAAACAGATCAAGCGGAACGTTGCCGCCGGACAGGAAGGTGAGCAGAGTGATGATGAGCCAGCGCGGACCGTACGCGCGCAATACCCAGAAGGAGCTAACCGCGCCCAGAAAATCAATGATCTGCACCAGCACCA
>CAZOPY010000042.1:0-7971 GCA_964581945.1 uncultured Gammaproteobacteria bacterium
ACGCGAATCGAATGACGCGAAAGAACGAAATCATAGTTTGTATCTCCCTTCCTCGACGTCGGAGACCACCTGGCCGTGATCAAGCGTGATCACGCGCTTCTTGAGCGCATTCACCACCTCGCGGTTGTGCGTGACCAGCACGACGGTCGTCCCGAATTCGTTGATCTTTTTCAACAGGTTGATGATCTCATGCGTGTTGATCGTGTCGAGGTTGCCGGTCGGCTCATCCGCGACGATGATCTTCGGACGGTGCACCAACGACCGCGCGCTCGCCACGCGCTGCTGTTCCCCGCCGGAAAGCTGATCCGGATAGCGGTTCGCTTTCTCGTGCAGGTTCACGATCTTCAGCACCTGCGGTACGACCTCGCGGATGCGCCGCGCGCCGGCGCCCGCCACCTGGAGCGCGAACGCGACGTTTTCTTTGACCGTCTTTTTTGGAAGCAATTTGAAATCCTGAAACACCACCCCGATCTGTCGGCGCAAGAGCGGCACCTCGCTTCGGCGAATGTCGCTGATATCCCATCCGCCGATAATCACCTGACCCTTGGACGGATGTTCCTCGGCGAACAGCAATTTTGACAGCGTAGTCTTCCCCGTTCCGCTCTGACCGACAATCGACACAAACTCCCCCGCCTTGATATGAAGGTTGATGTCGACCAGCGCCGTCGTGTCCGGCGGATACACCTTTGAAACGTTCTTGAGACGGATCATGAGAAAGAATTTACTGCAGCAACTGCACGCGCACGTGCAGCACCCCGGCGCCGAGCGGCCCAAGCTTCTCGAATGCGATCTTGTCGAGATCGATCACGCGATCCGGAAACCGCGTGCGGTCCGGTCCCCAGTCGTTCACCTGGACCGTCACGCTCTTCGTCGGATCGTCCTGGCGACTGACGACGAGATAGGAACCCTTCGGATAATCCGGCGACGCGGCGCAATCGCACCCCTTGTAGCTGTACCAGCTCGCGGTGCCGAGCTCGGGAATCTGTTCTTCGAAAATCGCGAGCCGCGCGTATGGCAGGTGGATGAGCGCGCGCACCGAGCCGTCGGCCGGATCGTCTTCGGACGGAAGCACCTCCCAGGCGCTGGTCACGCCGTTCCAGAAATAGATCTGGCGGCGACCGTGCATGAGGCCTGCGGACGAGCTCGGCGGATATTTGATCTCGAGAAAGAAAAAGTCCGTGCCGTCGTAGCTCGTCTTATTCAGGATATCAAAAAGATAGACGTTCCCCAAGAGCGATTCGTTTGTGGGGTACGTTCCCTCCATGAGCACGGGGTCAAGCGTCTTCACGTCCACGCGCGTCGACACGTTGAGCGTGTTCGGCCGGATCCCCAGCCGCATGATCCCGTCCGAAGACGCGAGCGTGTACCCTTTGACGATCGTCGCCGCGTCGAACTGAGTCGAAACGACAATATCCGGCGCCGCCTCGGCCGCCTTGACCGGAATCGCGGGCATAACAAAAGCGCCAAGCAATAAACCGAGCGCCAAAATCCCCCACAGGTAAGACCTTGCCATAGAAAAACGTCCCCGCTATAATACCGCTCGCGGAAGTATCTTGCAACCGCAACGCAGCAGAACCTTTAAAAATGGATAAGATTTGCGTGAACGGCGAGTACCGGAGTGAGCCGTATCCAGATATACGGCGAACGAGGAACGGAGCCGTGAACGTAAAGATTGCCATTTTTAGAGGTTCTGCGGGTATGGTTTAGTGGTAAAACGACTGCTTCCCAAGCAGTAGTCGCGGGTCCGATTCCCGCTACCCGCTCCAGGTCGACCGTTAAAAATGGCGATCTTCGCGTTCAGCCCTGTGGTCCTCGCTCACCGTATGTGGCATACGGCTCGCTCCGGTCCTCGGTCTTCACGCGAATCTCATCCATTTTAAACGGTCTGCCACCTGCAGATATACGCCACTTTAGCTCAGTTGGTAGAGCAATGCTTTCGTAAAGCAGAGGTCCCGGGTTCGAATCCCGGAAGTGGCTCCAAAAATCCCTCTCGGATAGAGAGGGATTTTTGTTGCCATCATGTTTTCAGGAAGCGCCAGACCTTGGTGTTGGCGGTGTAATCGTCGATGACGGCTTGCATGTCGCGCTTGAAGATGACGATGATGCTCAACTTATATTGCGTGTCCGCATCGGTCCCGGTTTTGTCCGTCACCTCGATGATGGTGAAGGCGCTCGGGAGTTCGATGACGTCGCTCGGCGTGTTCTTGTCGAGCGCGTCGGCCGCCGTCACCCATGCCGGAGGGATGTTGGCCGCCGTCTGGAACCCGATGTCGCCGTTCGTGGCCGAGGATGAATCCTGGCTCGCTTCCGCCGCAAGCGCGCCGAAGTCTTCGCCGTTTTTGAGCCGCGCGGCGATCGCGTCGATCTGCGAACGCGCTTCGCTCTGTTCGGACGGATCCGCCTGGATCGCTTCGCGCACCTGGCCGGCCAGGACGACCGGATTCACCACCCGTTCCGTGAAGGTCTCCTTATCCCAGCCGAACGTGTCCTGAACCTGTTTCAAAAATTCGTCCTCGGACCCGCTTTGCTCGTACGTTTGGTTCAAGAGGTCGTCCACCTTGGCCTGATCGAGGGTCAGGTTGTATTTTTTCGCCAGCTGCTGCACGACCGCCTTTTCGACGAGGGTGTCGAGAATCTGCGTCTGTTCCGTCTCCGGATCGGGCATGGACGACGTGTCCCCTCCCTGCGAGGCGAAAAACTTGCTGATGGCGTCCTTTTCGATGAAGAAATCTTTGAACGCGATCGGCTGCCAGTTCACGAGCGCGATCGGATACGGGACGACCGACGTGACCTGGCGCACGAACGGGTCAGACGACGGGAGCAGATACGTTGCCGCCGTCACGGCTGCGGCCGAACCGAGCAGGAGCAGCGCAAAAATCGCGGCAACGATCCATTTGAACGCATTCCGCTTTTTGGCCGGCGGCGGAACCGTCGGCATGGGCGGTTCGGTCGGCATGATTGGGGTCGTTGGCGTTGTCTGTTCAATCGGTTCAAGAGGCTGATCCATAACTCTTCAAGGCATCAAAGGTTTTACGATCGAAGAAGTAATACCACCATTTTTTGGGGTTGGCAATAGCGGTCATTGATCCGCTCTGGGTCGTCTCTTCCGTCGCGGTCGCGACCGGATCTTCCTGCACCGGCGCCGCCGGTTTCGGATCATTCGCTCCAACCACGACCACCTGCTCGCCGGGCTTGCTGAGCCCGAGTTTTAACCGGGCCTCCCGTTCCACGTACGACTCGGTCTGCATCACCTGCGACAGCTGCTGCACCTCGAAATTGTGCGCTGCCAGCTGATCCGCCTGCGATTGGAGTTCGCTGATCTCCTGCTGAATCTCGTAGTTGTGCACGAACTCCTTACCGAACGACAACCCAAGAAACAACAGGACAAGCACGTTCACGACCAAGAACACCCGGAGACCGAGTAGGCGTCGAATAAACGATGTTCGCGGCGCGCGTGGCATAGATCCTATTCCGTCTGTTCCTCAACCTGCGTAAACTCGCGAATCGCTTGGTCCGAATCCTTGGCGCGCACGCGCAGGACGAGTTCGTTCACCTCTTCGTCGCTCATGTGATCGACCAGCTCTTTGACCTTGCGCGTGCGCGTGAGTTTCGGCACGGCGGTCTTCGCCTCTTCGCGCAGATCGTTGATGAGATCATGAAACTTCGCCGGATAGCGCACGCGGCGCATCTCAAGGTCCGCTGCCGTCCCAGCCGTTTTTACGGACAACGTTCCGTAGCGAAAAATCGTCGGCAGAATCCCCTTCACCCGGAAGGTGACGTCCTGAATGTCATTATGTCCGATCTCCGAGTAGGTGCGATCGAAAAAACCGCGCTGTTCCACGTCGACGACGCGCTGGTCCGTGATGACGAACACGGTGTGCTGCCAGACGAAATACCGTCGCCAGCCGAACAAAAGCCCCGAACCAAGCAATGCGATGAAAATGACGACACCGATCATCCCTTGCTGAAACAGCGGGAACAGGAGAAAAAACGGGGCGACGATCCACGCAAACAGAAGGGTCATCCACGGAATGTACGGGATTGCGTCCTCGTGGATGAGCGCCAGAACCTGCTCGTCCGGTTTCAATTGGATCAGCTTTTCGGGTTTCATAATTGATGGAGCGCCTCGCGCGCGGCGGAGCGATCGTCCCACGGAATCTTTTTACCATCCGCGACCGCCATCACAGGTTCTGATCCCTTGCCCGTGATGAGCACAAGGTCGTCAGGGGCGGCCAGATGCATTGCTTGCTGAATCGCCTCGGCGCGGTCGAGAATGCGGAACAGATCCACGTTTTCGCGCTTGCCCTCGCGGGCGGCGGCGTCCGCAACCTGATCGATGATCGTCTGCGGATCCTCGTCGTACGGATCTTCGTTGGTGACGATCACGACGTCGTCGCGCTCGGCGGCCATCTGCCCGAGTACGGCTCGCCGCGACACGTCCCGCCCGCCGCCAGCGGATCCGAGAATGTGGATCAGGCGTTTGCGTGGCAAGAGAGAAATTGCGGCGTACACGGCGTTCAACGCGGCCGGCTCATACGCATAATCCACGATCACCGTGAACGGCTGGCCCTCTTCGATCCGTTCCAGCCGGCCCGGCACCGCCCGCAGATGATCCACCGCGTCGCCGATCGCCTTCCATTCGATCCCGAGCGCGCGCAGCGTCGCGGCCGCGGCGAGCGCGTTGGCCGCGTGAAACGCGCCGATCGGGTGCACGTGCATCTCGACCCCGCGCAGGCGGAAGGTCGAGCAGACACGCGTGACCTCCAGGCGCTCGCCCACGATCGGGACCAAGACCGGATACGCCGCGGTCACGTCCTTGGCATGATCGGGATCGAACCCGAACCCATACTGACGATCCGTGCGAAACGAGAGGAAATAGGGGACGTGCGGATCGTCGATATTCACGACGGCGGTCTTGTCCACGTGCAGGCCGCTCACCGTTTTGCGCGGGCTTCCAGCCAGGTGCGCGAACAGTTTTCCTTTGGCTTTTTTGTAATTTTCAAATCCGCCGTGCGCTTCGATATGTTCCGGCGTCAGATTGGTGAACACGACCAGGTCGTAGTTGATCCCGACATGGCGGAACTGGGCGATCCCTTGCGAAGACGTTTCGATCACCGCATGCGTGCACCCCGCATCGACCATCTCGCGCAGAAGTTTCTGCGTTTGGAACCGTCCGAGCATGGTCATCTTCTGATCGTTGACCCATTCGCGGCCCGCAACCTTGAAACTGACGGTCGTCGTCCACCCGACGCGATGACCGAGATGCTCAAGCGCCTGCCCGATGAACTGCGTGGTGGTCGACTTTCCGTTGGTCCCGGTGACTCCGATGACGAGCAGTTGCTCCGACGGATGTCCGTACCAGGCCGCGGCGAGGCGCGCCAACGCCAAATGATACACGGCGAGGAGCGGCCCAGGGATGATCCTCCGAAGGAGTGATTTCACCATAGCAAAACGGCCGCTCGCGGAACGCTTACGGTGAACACATGCTATCACAAAAGCCCGCGATTACGCGAGCTTTTGCCTCCACATTTACATTTTTTTCATGTCGCCCATGCAGGCCTTGCACGACCCTTTGGCGAGCATCGCGATGGCCGAGAGACCGACCAGGATGTAGACGATCATCTCAAGCGCAGGCGCGGACGAGAGGAGCAGGTGAACGACGTTCAGGCTGAACGCGCCGACGAGCCCCCAGTTGAGGCCGCCGATCACGAGTAAAATGAACGCGATCTTGTGCACCGGACACATTTCCCCCTTCATCATATAGTTGCCGCAGGCCGTGAAGCCGTAAGGCGTTTAGGTGTTAAGTATCTCCAGTTTACGCCAAATTCTTTACGGCTTCAACAAATTGTCCACCGCGATCGTAGGCGTTCTTGAACATGCCGAAACTGGCGGTCCCCGGCGACAGCAGGACTACATCTCCGGCGCCGGCCGCGCCGCGGGCCGCTGCCACGGCTTCGTCCATGCCGGTGACGTTCACCCCAGGCACGGACGGACCGACGGCCGCTTCGATTTCGCTGGTGGCGGTCCCCTCGAGGTAGATCACCTGCTTGCAAGTGCGGCGGATCTCTTCGGCCATTTTTTCGAACCCCGCCCCCTTCCCTTTGCCGCCGACAATAATGACGATGTTCTTCTTTTTCTCGTCGCCGAACCGTTTCAGGGCGACCATCACGCCGTCGGGCGAGGTCGCGTTCGTGTCATTGACGTAGGTCACGCCGTCGAACTCGCGCACGCTTTGCTGGCGTCCCGGGAGCCCTTCGAACGATTTCAACGTGGCGCAGATCGCCTCGTCCGACACCCCGCTCACGCTCGCGGCGATCGCGGCGGCGAGCGCGTTCTCGATGTTGTGCTGGCCCTGCAGCGCCGGCCATTCGCTGACATGGCACAGGCGGCGCTCTTTGCCGTCCAGGCGCAGGTGCAAATCTCCGGCCTCGTCAATGAACGCGCCTTCGAGTTCGGCCGGGAGCGGCTTGCCCGAAAACCAGAGCTTGCGCGCGGTCACGCGCTCGCCGACCTTGCGGACGATGTCATGGTCGTAGTTCAGGACCGCCTTCTGATCCGGACGCTGATGTTTAAAAATCTCTTCTTTGGCCGCGAGGTAGGACTCAAACGAATCGTAGCGATCCAAGTGGTCCTCGGAAACATTCGTGAGCACGGACACTTCGAACCCGCGATCCATGTGTTCGAGCGATTCCAAAAGCCACGAGGACATTTCGAGCGCGACCGGCACGCTGCGGCCTTCGGCGAGCATCCAGTCCAGATCCTCGAGCGGCGAGTGCATGATGTTTCCGGCGACGACGGTTTTCGGGTCCACGGTTTTGAGCATTTCTCCGGTCAGCGCCGTGGTCGTGGACTTCCCGCGCGTTCCCGTGACCGCGATCACCGGATAGGGATAAAAATGCAGGAACAGCGATACGTCGCTTTCCACACGCACGCCGTGCTCGTTGGCCAGTTTGACGTAGGCCGACTCTTTCGGCACGTCCGGGTTCTTGACCAGGAGTTCGACGTTCAAAAAATTCTCTTCCCGGTGTTGGCCGAGCACGAACACCGGCGCGTAGATGTCGTTTTGCGGATGGTCCGTGCGCAATTTTTCGTACCAGGCCATCACCAATTCGACCGACTCCCGAAGCGCGGGCTCGGCTTTCAGGTCCGTGACGACGATCTGAGCGCCGTGTTTCAGCAGCCACTTGGCCGCCCCAACCCCGCTCCCCTGCTTATAAGCGCCGAGGCCCATCACCGTCACCACCTTGTCCTGAATGTCCTCGATCCGTTTCAAATCCACCATACCGTTAGAAGCGTTTCAACAGACGCGCCACGCGGACGATCACGATCGCCCAGGCCACCTGATACATCATGAGCACATATTGCCACACTCCGGCGACAATGCCCACCTTCTCGATCTTCCGGCGGAAATCCAGGCCGGGATGGATCACGGAGCCGTAGCGCAGACGGCGCGAGCGGCAGTAGTAGTTCATCGCCGCTTCGACCATGAACCCCTGGACGTATTCCGGCGGGATATTTTCGATCACCTGGCGGCGCAGCGCGCGTTCCCCGCCGATGAGCGGCAGGTGCTGAGTGAGACGCGTGATGAATGCCCCACGGTCGTGCAAGAGGACATTCATCGCCTTTGCGCCCGACAGCACCGGCAGGATGAGCCGTTCGAGGTGATCCAACCGGAGCCCGCGCAGGTCCGCATCGAGAAAAACGATGATCGGCGCGTCGGTGTTGGTGACCCCGTGCAGCATCGCCGCGCCCTTCCCGCCTTTTTTGGGAAGCTCGCGCACGACGTCCGCGCCCGCGTTGCGCGCGAACTCGGCCGTGCGGTCGGTCGATCCGTCGGACACGACGATCACCTCGTCGACCAGCGGCGACTCGGAAGCAACCGACACGACGTCGGCGATGGTCGGCTCTTCGTTGTACGCCGGAATGATCACGGCAACGCGCGGACGCGACGCGGAAGGGGCGTTCATAGGA
>CAZOPY010000043.1:0-7769 GCA_964581945.1 uncultured Gammaproteobacteria bacterium
GGCGCCCAGCGCGGTGATCAGGATCTTGATTTCCTCGAAGCCCAGGATCTTGTCGAAGCGGGCCTTCTCGACGTTGAGGATCTTGCCCTTGAGCGGCAGGATCGCCTGATTTTTCCGGTCGCGGCCCTGTTTGGCCGAGCCGCCGGCGGAGTCGCCCTCCACGATATACAGTTCGGAGCGCGACGGATCCTTGCTGGAGCAGTCCGCGAGTTTGCCCGGGAGCGTGAGTCCGTCGAGTACGCCCTTGCGCAACACGGTTTCGCGCGCCGCGCGGGCGGCCGCGCGCGCTTGCGCCGCGAGCACGCACTTGCCGATGATCGCTTCCGCGTCCGCCGGGTGTTCTTCAAGGAAAATACGGAACGATTCGCCGAACACGGACTCGACCGCCGTGCGCGCCTCGGGGTTGCCGAGCTTCGCCTTGGTCTGTCCTTCGAACTGCGGGTCTTTGATTTTCACGCTGATGACGGTCGTGAGCCCCTCGCGCACGTCGTCGCCGGTCAGGTTCGGATCTTTTTCTTTGATGTAGCCCTTCGAGCGCGCGTAGTTATTGAGTTCGCGCGTCAGCACCCCGCGGAAGCCGATCAGATGCGTCCCGCCCTCCGGGTTATAGATGTTGTTTGCGAAGCAGAAGACGGATTCGTGATATTCCTCGGTGTACTGAAGCGCAACCTCGACATCCATGTCGGTCGGGTCGTCGTGCTTCGCGACGTAAAAGACATTCGCGTGTTTCGCGGCCTTCCCGTGGTTGATGTGGCGCACGAACGACGCCACCCCGCCTTCGAAATAGAAGGCGTAGGATTTGGCGACCCCCTTTTCGCGTTTGTCGTGAATGACGAGGTGGATCCCCTTGGTGAGATACGCCTGCTGGCGCAGGTGATCGACGATCGTCGGCACGTCAAACTGGACCGTTTCGAAAATGGTTTTGTCCGCCTTGAAGGTGATGGTCGTGCCGGTCCCCTTGGCCGTGCCGACCGATTTCACCTTGGCGCGCGGTTTGCCGTATTCGTACTCCTGGACCCACAGCTTGCCGTCGCGTTTGACCTCGGCCTTCAAATATTCCGAAAGCGCGTTCACGACCGACACGCCCACCCCGTGCAGACCACCGGAAACTTTATACCCGCCGCCGCCGAATTTGCCTCCGGCGTGGAGTTTGGTGAGCACGAGCTCGAGCGCGGATTTTTTGTACTGCGGATGGATGTCGACCGGGATGCCGCGGCCGTGATCTTCGACCGAAATGGTGCCGTCGGCGTTCAGGGTGAGGACGATTTCGCTGCCGTGTCCGGCCATGGCCTCGTCGAACGAGTTGTCCATCACCTCCCAGATGAGATGGTGGAGACCGGACGGTCCAGTCGAGCCGATGTACATCCCGGGACGTTTGCGGACCGGCTCGAGCCCCTCGAGCACCTGGATCTGTTTTGCGCCGTATTCATCTTTGGAACCTTTGCCTGATTTCTCTTTCGCCATAACAAAAATGAGGAAAAACCACGCGTTCAGAATACCAGGTTCGGGCTCAAAAGGGAAGATGGATGTGCTATACTGATTCCATTATGGCGAACGGGTTTCTTCAGCAGGAAGAAAAGGAATTTTCTTCGTTTTATAAACGATCCGTTTGGTGGGTCGAACACCGCGCGCAGCTCAAAAAAATCGGGCTCATTGTTTGGGGCGTGATCGACGCGCTCTTGCTGCTCTTTTCCGTCTGGGTGTTCACGGATTCGTTTTTGATCAGCTACTGGGCCGAGAACCGAGCGGTCGCCATCATGGCCGTGGTCGGGCAGAGCGACCTGCACGCCTTCACGCGGGCGCACGCGGCCAAGGATGTTTCGCTCGGCAGCGTCGACACGTTCGCGCTCTCGGATGACCGCTACGATTTTTACGTTCCGATCACGAATCCCAACCCCAATTTTTACGCCGAGTTTTCCTACGTGTTCACGACCGCGGACGGGGAAACGGACGAGCAGCAGGGGTTTCTGCTCCCGGGTGACGAGAACAAGCCGCTCTTGGCGCTCGCGTACCACTCGACGACCCGGCCGACGAACGTCAACGTGGATTTCAGAAATTTTCGTTGGCACCGCGTGGATCAGCACCTCATTCCGGACTACACCGCGTGGGCGCAGGAACGGTTCGCCTTCGACATCACGAATGTGAATTTCACGAGCGACATCCAGTTCGATTCCCAAAAAATCGGCCGCGTCACCTTTACCGTCTCGAATCCGCGTCCGTACAGTTTTTGGGAACCGGCCTTTTATCTCGTGCTCGAGCGCGGGACGAGCGTGGTCGGTGTCACGCGCACGACGCTCGATCGCTTCGAGACCGGCGACACGCGCGACGTGAGCGTCGATTGGTTCGGGGCGTTGCCGGCCGTGACCAAGGTGGAGGTCATCCCCGAAGTGAATCTGTTTGACCTCTCCGTGTTCATGCCGCTCAGTGGCGAAACCCAGCAGGATATCCGCCAGCGCGTCTTCGGTTACTAGCCTCCCTCGACAAAAGCTCACGCACGCGACAAGATAGGAACGCTATGGTGTCGCGCGTGTGGGCTTTTTTGCGTCAGGCGGATTGGCTGCTCCTGTTTGCCGCAGGAACGTTGTTGTCGTTCGGGTTGGCTGCGCTGTATTCGATCACGCTTGCAAACCAGGACCCGACGCTTGATCTCGTCAAAAAACAGCTGCTCGCGATCGCGCTCGGAGCGCTCCTATTCCTCTTTGTCGTCGTCTACGATTACCGATTTCTTCGGAGCTACAGCTTCCTCATTTACGGCGCCTCCGTGTTGAGTCTGGTGGCCGTGCTGTTTTTCGGGACCGAAATTCGCGGCACGACCGGTTGGTTCTCGCTCGGCGGGTTTCATTTTCAACCGGTCGAGTTTGCCAAACTCGCGCTCATCATTATTCTGGCGCACTATTTCAGCGATCGCGCGCGCCGCGACCTCGGCTGGCGCGAATGCGCGGAGAGCGGGATCCTGGCGCTCGTGCCGGTCGGGCTCACGCTCCTGCAGCCGGACCTTGGTTCGGCGATGCTGCTCATCGGAACCTGGGGCGTGTTCGTCATGTTCGCAGGGATCAAGAAACGCGTGTTGCTGGTGTTCGTCTTGCTCGGCATCCTCGGGGCCGTGATCGGGTGGCAGTTTCTCGCACCGTATCAGAAAGCGCGTCTGACGGTGTTCATCGATCCGTCGAGCGATGCGCAGGGGAAAGGGTACAACGTGCGGCAGGCGATCATCGCGGTCGGGAGCGGCGAATGGTTTGGAACCGGTCTTGGGTTCGGCTCGCAAAGTCAGCTGAAATTTATCCCGGAGTCGCAAACGGATTTCATTTTTGCGGTGATCGCCGAGGAGCTCGGGTTCGTCGGGGTGCTGTTTGTCCTGGCCGCCGCCTTCCTGCTGTGCCAGCGCATCCTGTATCACGCCTCGAAAACCAGAGACGATTTTACGAGCTACTTGCTCATCGGGATCGGCACCATGCTGTTCCTGCAATTCTGCGTGAACCTCGGCATGAATCTGAAACTGCTCCCCGTGACCGGGCTCGCGTTGCCGCTCGTGAGCTACGGCGGCAGCTCGCTCATTCTGACGCTGCTCATGCTCGGCATTGTCGAAGGGGCCGCCATGCGGTCGTCCGGAACGCGCGTGGTGTTGGCGCGTACGTAAACGTGTTATAGTGGATTCAACGACGTATGCGACCTTCTTCCTCAACCCCTCAATGGCAGGACGGCCTCAAACTGGCGAGTTTTTGTCCGCTGTGCGAAACCCGCTTCAACCCCATGGAAGCGCGCCCGCTCGGGGAGGACGGAGACACGCGGCTGTTCCATGTCCGCTGTCGCAAATGCGGCAATTCGATCCTGGCGCTCGTCCTCGTCAATCCAGGCGGAACCAGCTCGGTCGGCCTGGTGACGGATCTTACCTTCGATGACGTCCTGCGCTTCCGCAAAGAAAAAGCGCTCGGCACCGACGACGTGATCAAAACCCACGAATGGCTCTCGGGCCAGAGCTGGGGCAAAAGCCTCGCCGGAACGCGCACGCGCATCCGCACGAGGGCCAAAAAGCGAAAAACAACGGAGCGATGAGCTCCGTTTTGGTTTCTCCCTGTTCCAGTTGACAGATTTTCGCTCATCCGGCACAATAGCGCCACTTGAAAAGCCAGCAAAAACGGCTTTGATCAGCTCAACTTTTATGCAGATTTCGTTGCAGGCAAAAACCCGGACGCAAAAGGGGCGCAAGTCCTACGAACTTCGGACCGGCGGAGAGGTTCCGGGCGTGCTTTATGGCGCGGGGACCAAAGAACCGAAGTCGATCGCGGTCGACCGCAAGGCGCTTGCGGGCGCGTTTCGTCAGGCCGGGGAATCCACGCTCGTGGATCTGGTCATCGACACGGACAAGCCGGTGAAGGTGCTCATCCAGGACATGCAGTATGATCCGCTCATGAACGAGATCATCCATGCGGATTTCCGTTCGGTGGATTTGACGAAACCGATTACGGCCGAAGTGAAGCTGCGTTTCATCGGCGAATCGCCGGCGGTGAAGGGGCTCGGCGGCACGATGGTGCACACCAAGGACTCGATCGAGGTGAAAGCGCTGCCGGAAGCGCTCGTCGCGTCGCTCGACGTCGATGTTTCGAAGCTCGTTACGTTCGAAGATTCCGTGAAGATCTCTGACATTGCGTTCCCACCTGGCGTGACCCCGGAGGAAGATATGAACGTCACACTTGCCCTCGTGGAAGCGCCGCGATCGGAAGAAGAGCTTGCCGCGCTCGACAAGGCGGTCGAAGGCGATGTGACGCAGGTCGAGGTGGTCGGCAAGAAGGAGAAGGAGGAAGAAGCCGCCGCCGAAGGCGAAGCCGGTGCCGAAGCCAAGGGCGCTCCGGCCAAGGAAGAGAAGAAAGAAGAAAAGAAGAAATAATCAACAAACAAAGCGGGGCACCAGTCCCGCTTTTTGGTCCCGGATGCTACAATACGCCTCGCTATGATGCAGATGAAACAATTGACAAACCGACAGTTGATGATGCTCGGCGGCGCCGCGCTGCTTCTGTGTATCGCGCTCGCGGCGTACGCGTTCCGCGACGTACTGTTTCCGTCGGCCTCCGCGCCGGCCGAGACGATTGGCTCGCCGTCACCGACCGTGTTTCGCGATCCGCTGACCGGCGTCCGGACGGATGCCGAGATCGCTCCACCGAACGTCTTCGGCGTGATGGTCGAAAACATGATCGACTCCTGGCCGCAGTCCGGGCTTGACCAGGCGTTCCTTGTCATCGAGGCCCCGGTCGAGGCGGCCATCCCGCGGTTCGTTGCGTTTTTCGAGGAAGGGCAGGACGTGAAAAAAATCGGGCCGGTTCGTTCGGCACGTCCGTACTACGTTGACTGGGTAGACGAGATGCATGCGATCTACGCGCACGTGGGCGGGAGCAACGCCGCGCTTGATCTTATCTCGACGAACGGCACCTTTGATCTGAACGAGTTCTACAACGGCCAATACTTCTGGCGTTCGACGGACCGTTACGCGCCGCACAACGCGTACACGTCGACGGCGCAGCTCGCGCTCGCGCTTGCGCACGACCAGTCCATCGACAAGGCGCCGACGCCGGACTACGGAACCTGGACGTTCAAGGACAATATCGTCACGGACAGCGATCCGACGGTGCCGACGTTCTTCGTTGATTTTTCGACGCCGGCGTATCGGGCGGGCTGGCAATACGAACCAGAAACAAACACCTATGAACGTTTGCAGGCCGGTGATCAGATGCAGATGCTGGACGGCGCCACGATCCATGCGGACAACGTGGCGGTTCTTGTCACGGACATTACGATTATCCCGGGCGACGACAAGGGCCGCCGCGAGGTGAAGACGGTCGGAGAAGGGGATGCGCTCATCTTCCAGGATGGACGTGAGATCTACGGCACCTGGAAAAAACCGTCGGTTGAGGAACGGACTCGCTTCTATGATCAAGACGGCAACGAGATCGTTTGGAACGCGGGCAAAACATGGATCGAAGTTGTCCCGTCGGCGGATTACGTAACCTACGGAGATTAGTCTAAAAAACGAGCTCATCACGAGCTCGTTTTATAGTTCCGCGACGGCGACACGCGCGAGCCCCGAGAGATCCGGGAGAATGCGCGGCTCGGCGGAGGGAAAGTCGTGCTGGATCATCGTTTGAATGCGGTCGCGTTGCGCCGGATCGATTTCGAGGAGGATCGTGAGGCGTGTGGGGAAGAGCGCGCGATGGCGCAGCAGTTCACGCAACAGCCGCCAGTAGGCGTCCAGGCCGTCGGTCCCGGCTTCGAGCGCTTCCTTCGGCTCGAAGTCACGCACCTCCGGCTGAGCGGTTTCCCATTGCCGGGTCGTAAGATACGGCAGGTTGGCGCAGAGGATGAGGTGCGCGATCGGCGAATCGCCCTCGGTTTTGAGCTTTTCGAAAATTTTGACGAGCGGTTCGAGCAGATCGCCGTGGCGGAAATCGACGAGGTCCGCGACGCCGAGCGCGGCGGCGTTCTGCTGCGCGACGGTGAGCGCGCGGCGGTTCAGATCGGTCGCAACCACCGGAATCTTCGATTCGGCGGCGAGCGTGATCGCGATCGCGCCGCTCCCCGTGCCAACGTCCGCGAACAGCGTGTGATCCGCGTCGTCGGCCTTCGCCAGCCGAAGCGCCTCCGAAACGAGCGCTTCCGTGTCCGGGCGCGGGATGAGCGTGAACGGGTTCACTTGGAAGTCGCGTTTGTAAAACTCCCGCGTGCCCGTGATGTAGGCGATCGGTTCGTGTCGCGCGCGGCGTTCGACCATCGCCTCGAATCGTTCTAGTTCGTGGTCGCGCAGTGGGTCGTTGAAGTGCATGAATAGCCACCCTTTTTGCACGCCAAGCGCCGAGGCCAAAAGCACTTGCGCATCCAGCATAGGCGCATCCAGTTTTGCCCCGGTTTCCGGCTCCACATCGCGGTGTTTCTTCAGTTTTCGGTTCGCCCATTGCAGGGATTCCATGATGGTCATACGGCTGACGACAGTCTAGCATGAAACCGCAAAATAAAAGGCCCTGGCGGAGATGCCAAGGGCCGGAGTCCCAAGAGGCGGGGCGCGGCGGAAACGGCGAGGTCGCAAGCGACGACTCGGCACTTTGCCCGAAGGCATACGGAATCCGGCTTCGAGCGCGGGGCTCTATCCGGTTCCAGCGTCATCATCGATGCGTTGATCTCGCGCGCTTCCGCACGCGACCCTAGCCTCATCTCTTCAGGAAGCCTTGCGATGTGCTTGGCTTCATGTCTTGAATCGTGGTCGTCCCCGACGTGTGCCCGGCGTTTCCGCCAAGCTGATCCTTGAACGCTGAAGAGCGTATCGTTTTTCCGTTCCTCGGCGCGAAGGCGATCTCTGACCGCGATGCAATCCTTGGTCGACGGGCGATTCGCCTTAGGGAGGCGTCTCGCACAATACGGGGTGGCATAATCTACCAGAGGTCTTGAGACGGGGGAGTAGGCTCCGACGTCCTCGCTCAGGCAAAGGTCTGCCGAGTAGATCGCGTCGGAGTTTCCTCGTCGGCGACCGTAAAAATCAGGTTACGCCAACAAAAACGGGGCGTCAAGCCCCGCGTCTGTGCCTCCTGTTTTTTGTTCTCGTTTATTCTTCGTCTTCGCCGTCCGTTTGCGCGAACGCCTGGTTCAGATCCGCGGTTTTCAGGTCGGCGATGATCTCCTCGATATCGCCGTCCATGATCCCCGGAATGTTGTGGTAGCTTTTTTTGATGCGATGATCCGTCACGCGATCCTGCGGGAAGTTGTAGGTGCGGATTTTTTCCGAGCGG
>CAZOPY010000044.1:0-7670 GCA_964581945.1 uncultured Gammaproteobacteria bacterium
TTTGATAAGCGCTTTGGTCTTCGGGAGCGCCTCCAGAAGCGAGTAATGGCTGTGAACGTGAAGATAGACAAAGCGGGAACCCATAGCACCCTGAGTATAACGAAGCCGCGTGAGATACAAAAGGAGGGGCCGACCCCCTCCTCTTTCGGTTGTCCTTATTGCGGGATGTCGCCGAACCCTCCCTGTTCCTGACTCATTTCATCGATCATTTTTTGGATATCCGCATCGCTCATGCCGCTCAAATCTTCCGTCGGCGGGAAATAATCGGCGCCGGTCCCGCCGGCCGCCGGGTTGATCGAGGTGGGCATCGTCCCGCCCATCATCCCGCCGAACATCAGCTCGGCGATGACGTCCTCAAACGGTTTGGCGTCGGCTGGAACTTGGACGTCCGGGGTGTGGCCGAAATTCGAGAAGCGGATCGTCGCCGTGATCGTCCCGATCTCGCCCGATCCCGATGCCGGAATCGGCATGGACAGGTCGATCCCGCGCACCACGTGCGAAAACGAACCGACGTAGATGGTCAGACTGTTGACGGTGAACTGATCCTTGATCAGCTCGTCCATGTTTTCCGCGGCGCAGTCGGAGACGTTGTGCCCGAGGTCGTTGATCGCCTTGGTCATCCCCTCTTTGTTCAGGACGACGGCATATCCCTGCGCCTGCTCGTCGAGCGAGATCGTGCCGGCGCGCGTGACGGTGAACAGGGTGTCGCCGTCGACACTGTCCCAGAAGGCGGACAGCTGTTTCGGATCCGCGTCGCAAGCCTGTTCCTTCGGGAGAAGGCCCGGCAGCAGATCGCTCGGCTGGGGCGCGTTTTGGTCGGACGCATCGATCGCGATCCACTGCCCAGCGAGGCTCGAGACGTCAAACGGCATCCCCGGAATGGACAGTTTGGACACGGATACGTAGGTCTTCGGCGGGATGGAACGATAGCTGAATGCCGCGTCGATGGAGGATCCGCTCGCGGTTCCGTTGACCGCGACCGTTCCCTGTCCGGGCTGGCTGGCGCCGCTCTTAAACGAAATGCCTTCGCCGTTCCAGGTCAGGTCGAAGTTCATCGGCTCTCCGTCCTGCGACCCTTCGACGTGCGCGGTGACGGCAAGGTCGGCCGAGGACTCGTTCATCAGGGCGACAATTCCGTCTTTCACGATGTCGGCGTCGGTCTTGGCCGGCAATCCGAGTTTCGCGACGAAGTCGGCGACCGGTCCGCCGTTTTGCGCGAGGGCCAACAACCCGGCGCCCAGTCCGAGCAGGACGAGGAGGACCACGACGATGATCGGGACGATCTTGTTCGGTTTTTTGGCGGCGGGCGGCACGGAGGACGGCATCGGCGCGTTCATGGAGGGAGTTGTCTCTGGCATAGAATAAAAGAAGACCTACAAGAGGTCTTCATCAAATTTTTTTGAAGCCTGCTTTTCTTTTTTCTTCTCGACCGCAAACTCAACGACCTTCTTTGCGCCCTCGACGAAGATGTTCATCCCCGACGTGGCTTTCTCGAATCGGTTCTTGATCCCCGTGAGCGCTTCTTCCATTTTGCCGATCTTTTCGCGCAGATCGCTAACCGTGTCGTTCACATTTTTGAGGATCAACGCGACCTGGTAGATGAGCCAACAGACGAACGCCGTAAACCACAGCGCACAAAAGGCGAGAACGATGAGGAGAATGTCGCGAGTGTCCATAGAGAGCGAAGTGAAGTCTATGCCCGTATGGTAGCAGAAAATTGCTTTTCCAGCACCTTCACGAGCGCCTGGACGGCCGCGTCCACTTCGGGCGAGGTCAGGGTGCGATCTAGGGCGCGGAACGCCAGGTGCACGGCCATAGACTTCTGCCCGTCCGGAATCCCTTTCCCGGCATACACATCAAACAGCTCGACCGTGTCGAGAAGCGGGGTTGCCGTTTTGAGCGCTTGCTCCACATCCGCGTACTCGGTCGTCCGCGCAACGACGAACGCGAGGTCGCGCTTCACCTCCGGAAACAGCGGGAGCGGATGATAGGGTTTGGAAAGCGAACAGAACGGGAGCAGCGCCTCGAAGTCGATGTCTACCAGAACGGTGCGCGGTTCGAGCCCGAAGTTCTTCGCGAGCGCGGGCACGACCTCGCCGATCGTGCCGACATGTTCGTGATCGCCGACCCACACGAGCGTCGAGCGAGACGGGTGCCAGGCCTTCGCGTCCCCGCCGCGTTCGTAGCGATGTCGGCGCACGCCGAGCTCGCCGAGCAAACGGTCGAGCGCGCCTTTCGCGGCAAGAAACGCCTGGTTGCCATCCGCGCGCGTAACGGCGAGGAGCAGGCGCTGTTTTTGCCGCGGAAGATCGCCGGCGACCGGATGGTACGTCGGCGCGAGTTCGAACAGCTGCATCTCCGGGACCTCACGCTGGTTTGCTTCGATGGTCGTCAGCATCGACGGGACAAGCGACGGACGCATGAATTCCTGATCGGAGCTGAGCGGATTGGAAAGTCGTACCGCGCTCGAAACCGGAAGACCGGCCTGTGTCAGCTGATCCGGCGAAACGAACGCGTAGGCGTACGTTTCGGTGAACCCGGCGCCCCGGAGCAAATCCTTCGCACGGCGCTCCCAGGCGAGCAACGGATCCTGCGCCGCCTTTGGGAGGGCGCCGACCGGCAGCTCGGACGGGAGCTTGTCGTAGCCGTACACGCGAGCGATCTCCTCGACAAAATCCACGGACGCTTCGATGTCGTGATCGCGCCAGGATGGGACGGTGACCGCATAGGACCGAGGGGACCTCTGGGACCTATCGCGCTCGAGGGAGAAGCCGAGATTTTTCAGGATGCCAATCATCGTTTTTTCTTCCACGTCTACGCCGATGAGCTCGCGCGCACGAGCGGGCGAGAACGGGAACACGAGCGGTTGATATGGGTTGGCGCGCGCATCCGAGACGCTCGAGGCGACGGTCCCGCCTGCGACTTCGAGAACGAGCTCGACCGCGCGTGCGAGGGCCGCCGAGGTTGATTCGGTCGAGAGACCCTTCTCGTACATCTTGGACGCGTCGGACGCGAGGTTCAGCGCGCGCGAGGTGCGACGGACGGAAACCTGGTCGAATGTCGCCGACTCGATGATGATCTTCGTCGTCTTCTCGGTCGTCCCGGTTCCCTGCCCGCCCATGACGCCGGCGATCGCGATCGGTTTCTTCGCGTCGGCAATCACGAGCATATCGCCTGTGAGCGCATAGTCTTTGCCGTCGAGCGCGACAATCTTCTCGTCCGCGTTCGCGCGACGCACGACGATCTCGCCGCCCTCGAGCGTGGCCGCGTCAAACGCATGCAGTGGCTGACCGAGCTCGTGCAGAACGTAGTTCGTCACGTCCACGACATTGTTGATCGGACGATGACCGGCAAGAAGCAGCCGTGATTGCAGCCACCACGGCGACGGGCCGACCTTCACACCTTCGATCACAATCGCTTGGTAATGCGGACACAGTTCCGGAGCGGAGACCGTAACGCGAAGTGGCGCAGATGAACCGTGAGGCGTTTCGAGTGACTTCCACCGAAACTTTCCGCCCGTCACCGCGCTCCCCTCGCGCGCTTGGCCGACGATGGATGCGCAATCCGGGCGATTCGTTGTCACCTCGATGTCCATGATCGCGTCGTCGAGATCGAGCGCGTCCGCGATCGGCGTTCCCGCCTTCGCTTTCGTGAGAGATGAGATATCCCAAATGTCATGCTCGCCGTGCGGCAATTTTTCGAACCCAATCTCTTCGGCCGCGCAGATCATCCCGTGGCTTTTCACCCCGCGGATGGCGGTCTCTTTGAGCTCAATCAGATCGCCCTCGCCGTGCCAGCGCACCAGGGCGCCCGGGAGCGCAACAACCACCTTCTGTCCCTTTTCGAGGTTCACCCCGCCGCAGACGATCTCAACGACGCCGGAGCCGATGTCCGTTTTCGCGATTCGGAGCTTGTCCGCGTTCGGATGTTTGTCCACGCTCTTCACGACCCCGACGACCATGTTCTTGTAGGTCGCGGCAAGCGAATGAATTCGCTCAACGCTGTTACCGGCGTTCGTAGTCAATCGAGAAAATTCCTCGACCGTAAGATCGGTTTTGAGATACTCCTTCATCCAGTTGTACGAGACGAGAATGTTCATACTAGAACTGCTCCACGAATCGGAGATCGTTGCGATACAGAATGCGGATGTCGTCGATTTTGATCCCTTCGCGCATCATGAGGGTGCGCTCGACGCCCCAGCCGAACGCGAATGCGGTGTACACGTCCGGATCCACGCCGCCCGCTTTGAGCACGTTCGGATGCGTCATCCCGGCGCCGCCGAGCTCGAGCCAGCCCGCTTTGCACAAACGACAGGTTCCCGTTTGCGTCATCCCTTTCCCTTCGCACATGTCACAGCTGATGTCGACCTCGAAACTCGGTTCCGTAAAACGGAAATGGTGCGGACGCAGGCGCGTGACGCGGCCGGGCCCGAAAAACTCGCGCGCGAAATGGTCGAGCACGCCCTTCAGATGCGTGATCGAAAGTCCCTTATCCACCATGAACCCCTCAAACTGGTGGAACATCGGCACGTGCGAAATGTCCGACTGGCGGCGGTAGCAACGATTGATGTTGATCATGCGGATCGGAAGCTTCCCTTTCTCCAGCTCGCGTACCTGCGAGTTCGAGGTGTGCGGCGTCAGCACGATCTTTCCCTTCTTCCCTTCGGCGCGACCGCCATCTTCGCGCGCCACGAAAAAGGTCTCCCAGTCGTCGCGCGCCGGGTGATCTTTCGGCATATTGAGCGACTCGAACGCGTACCAATCCCAATCGATTTCCGGCGCTTGCACGCGTGTGAATCCGATGCGCGAAAAAATGTCCGTGATCTCGCCGATCGCCTGGCTGACCGGATGCAGATGTCCGCTTTGCGGCGCGACGCCCGGCGCGGTCACGTCGATCCATTCGCCCTGCGCCACCACGCGGGAACCGATTTCTTGTTCTTTAGCCGCGAACGCCTCTTCCATGTGGGTCTTCACCGTGTTCGCGAGTTTGCCGACCTCGCGGCGCTGTTCTTCCCCGAGTCCCTTGAGTTCGCCCATCAGTTTGGCGAGATGCCCTTGGCGTCCCAAAAACTCAATGCGGATTTTTTCGAGATCCACCGCTTCGCGCAACGACGCCATGGCCGCGTCAAACTCGTTTTTCAGATCCTGAAATTTGGATTGCATATTATTTTCCGGTCATGGTTGCAAACAACTGGCCGCCGAATTTTACGAAGTCGCGATAGGTCACCAGGATCACAAGGCCCATCAAAAGGGCGAACCCGAGATTGTGTACGAACGCTTCGAGCCGACCGGACACCGCGCGGTGGCGGATCTTCTCGATGATCACGAACAGCGCGCGTCCGCCATCAAGCGCCGGAAACGGCAGAATGTTCACGACCGCGAGGTTGATCGAAAGAATCGCCGTGAACTGCAACAGATACACGAACCCGAGCGCGGCCGCTTCCCCGGTCATGACCGCGATCCCGACCGGGCCGGACAGATCGACCGAAACCGTTTGATGCACCACCAAATTTCCGATCAACCCGACGAGCGAACGCACGATCGCCCAGGTGAACTCGCCGGTCGCGACGATTCCCTGCACGATCGCGAGATACCACGGATACGAAACGAGCGCGGTTTTGACCAGTCCGATCCCGACCCCGACCACACCTACCGACGCAAGCATCTCGGGTTTGAGCGGAAAGGTCAGATATTCCTTGTCGCGTTTGACCGAAAGCGTCACCCCGTTGTCGCCGGACGCCTGAATATAGCTGCGCGCGTCGCTGGCCGACGTGTAGACGTTTCCGTCGATCGAAAGCAGCACATCGCCCTCTTTTACCCCTGCGTTTGCCGCCGGCGAGTCCGGGAGCACGGACACGAGCTGCACCTGTTCGTTCGAAAGCTGAGCCTGTTGCGACGTGGTTTCATCGACGACGCTCGGGAGCCCGATCATAAAACCGATCGACAGAAGCGAGGCGGCGAGCAGCATGTTCATGGCCACGCCCGCGACAAGCACGGTGAGCCGCTGCCAAGCCGGCTTCGAGGCGAAACTGTCCGCATGATCGCGCAGGTCGCCGGACTCCCCTTTGATTTTGACGAACCCGCCGAGCGGGATCCAGTTGATCGAGTAGACCGTCGGCCCCTTTTTGATCCCCCACAGTCGCGGCGGGAACCCGAAACCGAACTCTTCGACGTGCATCCCCATTTTCTTCGCCATCACAAAATGCCCGAATTCATGCACGAATACGAGCACAGAAAGAATCACCACGAAAAGAAGGATGGTGCCGACCATGTGGGGGTATTCTAGCCGCCTTTTACCAAACGCACCAGCTCATCGCGCTTCTCTTCCATGCGTTCCCGGCTGGTCGCTTCGACCGTGATGCGCAGGAGCGGTTCCGTGTTGCTCGGGCGGACGATGAACCACCAGTCCTTGTCGAACTCGCAGCGGATGCCGTCCATCTGGTTCACGACGCTCGCTTGGGGCGCATACGTCGTTTCGATGCGCTCCAGCGCAGCGGCTTTGTCTTCGACCTCGAGGTTCACCTCGCCGGAGTTGACGAAGCGGCGGAACGGACGCAGAAGATCGGCGAAACTCTGGCCCGAGCGCTTCCAGATGCCCAGAAGTCGGGCGATCGTGTGATCGACGGCCTCCAGGTTCGAAAATTCTTTGTAGAAAAAGTGGCTGGACACCTCCCCGCCGAGGTCAGCACCCTCTTTTTCCATCATCGCGATCACGTTCGTGCGGCCGATTTTGCACGACAGCACCTCGCCGCCGTTTTGTTTGATCGCGTCGGTTGTCGTCCAGCTTTGGTTGGGCGAGGTGACGACCTTCGCGCCCGGTCTGGTTTTCAGCAGTTCCGAAGCAAGCAGGGCGAGCGTGATGTCGCCCGGCAGACTCACCCCCTCGTTGTCGACGAAGCCGACGCGATCCGCATCTCCGTCGAGAGCGATCCCGAACGCGGCCCCTTCGCGCACGACCGCGGCCTTCAGGTCCGCGAGCGTTTCCTCTTTGGCCGGGTTCGCCTCGTGATTCGGAAACCGCGCGTCAGGCTCGGCGTACAGTTCGATCGCGTTCACGCCAAGCGTCTTCAGAAGCGGCTGGACGCTCACGGCGCCCATGCCGTTGCCATAATCAACGACAATCTTCGTGCCGGCCAGATCCGGTACGTTCGCGAGCGAGATGCATCGCGCAACGTACGCGTCGAGAATCGTCATCGGCGACACGCTTCCCGGCGACATCGCCGGAACGGGCACCTGCTCGACGAGCGACGCCATCTCCTTCCCCGGGACCGGGAGCCCGGACGCGAGCGCCATCTTGATCCCGTTGTACTCCGGCGGGTTGTGCGAGGCGGTGACCATGAGTCCTGCCTCGATCTGCGACTGCGACGACACCGCAAAATTGAACATGGAGGTGGTGCACATCCCGATATCGAACACATCCGCTCCCGCCTCGGTGATCCCTTTGATCGCCGCCTTCGCGAGCTCGGGGCTCGTCGCGCGCATATCGCGGCCCACGACCACCGTTTTGGCCCCGGTTTTCTTCACGAGCGCGGCTCCAACCCGTTCGGCCAGGTCGGGGGTCACCTCCTCGAGAAGACCGCGAATATCATAGGAGCGGAAGATGTGCGAAGGAAAGCCCATAAAAAATTGACCGTTAAGGCTAATTCACGTAGAATTAGTGTAAAGAAATTA
>CAZOPY010000045.1:0-7651 GCA_964581945.1 uncultured Gammaproteobacteria bacterium
CGCACGGTGCGAGGGGGAGCGCTCAGACGAACTCGGCGAGCGGGGTGCCGAGCGAGCTGGCGTAGAGTTGGAGGTGCAGCGGCTTGACCGGAACGTCGCGGTAGTAGGCGATCGTCGAGGACGGGATCCGCGGGTTCTTGGCCATGATGTTCAGGGTCCGCTGGCGCTCGAGATCCTCGAAGGTCCGACGCGCGTTGCGATCGAGGAAGCGCTCGAGCGCTTCGCCCTGGTACCGTTCGCTGCCGAAGCGGGCGACCGGGATGGTGATCGTTCCTTCGAGGAACCGCCGCTGCACCGTCTGGTGCATGGACGACAGCTCGCCGAGAAACGTCCACAGGTCCGCCGCCGGCCGGTTGAGGTCGGGGGCGAGCGCCAGGATGCGGCGATGCTGCTCGCCGTGGACACGGTCCATGCACCCCGCGACCTGAGCGTCGGTCAGATCGGGATGCGCATCGAGATAGCGCGCCTCCTCGGGCGTCATGCGCCCGGAGAGGATCCAGCCGACGGAACGGTTCGAGAGAACCGAGAGCGCGGCACCCACCTTGCCGACGATGTCCTGCACGTCTGCCTCCAAGAGAGAAGTTTCCGCCTGTTGTGGCGGGAGGTATCGAGCGTCGCTCGACACGTCTCGCCACAACAGAAGAGCCACCGCAGAGGGTTCTGCGGTGGCTCAAGGAGATTCCTAGCAATCTTATCTGCTATGCTCCCGAATACTTGCCACCGCGTGCGTCGTAAGACACGTCCAAACGCCAATAACGCGATCAAGATTGATCGTGTAAAAATGCATGGAGGATGTCGGGCGGCTCTGGTTCATACTAGGATCCAACATACGCGGCGCCCGTTTCGCTGTCAAATCCCCTGTGGAAAACTAAAAAGAAAACCGCCGTTGTTATTCGGCGGGGAGCTGGTTGAAGTGCCAGCCGAGCTTGCTGATCATGAATCGGCGGAGCTCCTGACGCGTGTGCTTGTGGTCCCAGCGGATGCCGTAGAGCGGCCGCGCTCGAGCCTTCTGCGGAAACATGATCGGGGCGAAAATCTCGCGCCACTGATCCTGACGATACAGCTCGTGGTTGACGGTCGAGAGCGAGTACCGCGCAGACGCATCGGACACGAACAGGGTGAACTGGATCTCGAACCAGCGACCCTTGTAGAACACGTCGGCCCAGGCCGCTCGATATTCGTCCGAGCGATTCGGATTCGCCTTGTGCGAACGTTTCTCCCGTTCCCGACCGTTGCCGTTGCGCAGCCGGTTGTCGGTCAGGACGAACCGTCCGCCCGCCGACTCGATCAGCCGCCGCACCTCCGCGATCAGGAACTCGGCGGTCGCGACAGTTTCGACCACGTAGATGAGCCCGCAACGATCAAGCACCAAATACGGATCGAGCTTCTTGTGCTGGACGCGCTGGCGGTGAATCTTCAGGTACGTCTCGAATCGTCCCTTCAGCCGGTGGTCAAACCAGACCGGCGTGCCATCTTTCAGAACGCGGCACTTGTACGAGGTCCGACGCTTCTTCGGGTGGTGGCGATGGAGGTCGTGCCCGACGCTGACCTCGCTGGCCAACAGCTCGACCCCCTCGTGGTAGCTCCAGACGGGTAGGGTCAGATCTTCGTCGCGGAACAGCTCCGGATTGAGCAGATCGAGCAGCAGCCCTTGATCGCGACTGACCGACCACCAGCTGTCGGCGTGATCGATGATCTCGATCGTGGCCGCCACGTCGTACGCCTGCAGCGCCTCGAAGCGGGTCTGGGAGAGCGAGTTGCGGTCGCCTTTGAGACCCGCCAGATCGAACAGGCGTTCGGGCAACAGACTCGAGCAGTCGACGATCGGGTCGATCTGATCGACGAACGGGAACAGATAGCGTTGAATCGCCTCGTTGTTCCCGGCGTGGTACGCCTCGAGGTTGTTCGAGATCGCTGTACGCCGATTCGGGTCGAGCGAGGCAAGGTACGTCGCTCGGGTCTCGATCGCTTCGTCGTCCGGCTCGCCGGTCCACTGCCGACGCCATGTTTCGTAGATCGTGGGCAAATCAACAGTCATTCCACCTCCGCACCGCGGTCGGAAGGTAGCAAAAGAAAACGACGAGGTCAAGCCTCGTCGCTTCGAAGTCAACCGTCTACCGTCAACCGTCATCGACGACTGTTGACCGTTGACTGTTGACCAACTCTAGACCCCTTCACCAAAGATGTAGCGGTCTGTGATCTTTTCGTATTCGAACAGTTCGTCGTCTTGGAAGAATCGCTTGATTTCCGTCGTTGCGTTCTCCGGGGTGTCCGACGCATGGATGAGGTTGCTCGGGACGTTCATCGAAAAATCAGCGCGGATCGTTCCCGGCGCGGCCGCGCGCGGGTTGGTGGCGCCGACGATCGAACGGACCGCCTCGATCGAATCGAGTCCCTCGAGCACCAGGCCGACCACCGGCGTCTGCATCATGAATTTCTTGAGGCTTCCGAAAAACGGCTTGTCCGCGAGATGCGCATAGTGCTCATCGAGCATGGCGTCGTTCAGGCGGATGAATTTCAGGGCGATAATCTTGAGCCCCTTCAGCTCAAACCGGCGGAGAACCTCCCCGAGCAGATCGCGCTGCAGGGCGTCTGGCTTAATGAGGACGAGCGTGCGCTGAACCGTAGCTGGCATAAATCAAGAAGGTCAAAAGTTTGGCTCAACCTACCACAATGCCTTCAGAACGGCAAGGGGTGATCCTGGTCCGCGCGCCTCAGATGCGCGAGGTAGATGCCGAGCACAACGGCGCTCGCGACCGCGACCGGGTGCGCGAACGGAACCCCGACCGAGGCGAACGGAACCGCGGCCAACCAGTCGATCACCTGGAGCACGGCGCTGCCAAGCAGCCAGGCCGGCAATCCGACGATCGACCCGACCCAGGGGTTCACGAGTCCGACGAACAGCGCGATCGCCCCGGCGCCCATCAGATACGGAATCCACGGAAGGACGAGCAGGTTCGCGATCGGAGCGATCACGGAGAAGCTGCCGAACTGCCAGAGCATCACCGGCGTGGTCATGACGATCGCGGCAAGCGACGCCGCGGCCGAGGCGCGTAGTTCGAACCGGTTCGGGATAAACGCGAGCGCTCGCTCGTAGCGCGCGGATAGGAGAACGATCCCGACCGTCGCGAGAAACGACAGCTGGAATCCGACGTCATCAAGAAGAAGACGCGGGTTGGCCATGAGCATGATCGCGGCCGCGAGGGTGAGCAGATTGCGCATCGACGTCACGCGGCCGAACCAGAGCGAGGAAAGCACGACGGCGGCCATGATCCCGGCCCGGACGATCGGCGGGGACGCGCCAGCAAGAATCACGTACGCGACGACGAGCGCGCCGACGACGTAGAGCGCCCGGCGGCGTCCAAGCCAGGAACGCATGAGGCCGATCAGAATGAGCTCCGTAAAAATGGACACGTTGTACCCGGACGCGGCCATCACATGCGAGAGACCGGTGGTCGCAAAATCCTGTTTCAGGTCCGGATCGAGTCCGGTCGTTCCGCCGAACAACGTTCCGCTCACGAACGATGAGGCCGGCTCCGTGATGACCTCGCCGATCGTGTCCATGAGCGTCGTGCGAAGCGAGGCGAGCAGGGTGAAGAGCGTGACCACATGCTTTGCGCGTACGTCGAGACTCGCCGGATGCCAGCAGATGGCATAGACCCCTTTGCTCGCCAGGTACCGATCGTACGCGAATCCGTCGAACGGTTTGGGCGCTTCGGTCTTGCAGCGAAAGGCAAGCTCGTCCCCGAGCGCGATCGATTTCGTCGGGCTCACCCAGACGAGCATCTTCCCTGCGAGCCGCGTCCCATCGCGCGCGGTGACGCCTTCGAGCGTCACGCCCGTGCGCTCGTCGCGCGGCGCGAGCTCGGCCGCGCGCCCGGTGTAGACGACCTCCTTGCCGACCGAATCCGTGACCGATGGAACGAACGGCGGGATGATCGACGCGTTGTAGCGCACAACCCCGAGACCGAGCGCGAACAGGACGAGACAAGCAAAACGCATGGCGCGCGCGGGCAACAGCAAACCGGCCGCAAGCAACACAAGCAAGATGTACGACAACCAGGCATCGTCAAACCAGTGGTTCACGAGCGCCGCGGCCGCGACGCCCGCAATGAACGCAACGAGCACAACAAAAAAAGACCGCGACCGCGAGGCGGCGATCTCGTCCACGCGTCGCCGCATCTCACGAGCGGATGCCGACGCCATAGTAGCGGAAACCATGATCGTTCAGGCGCAGATCCGCAAGCCAGTTCCGGCCGTCGAACACGATCGGCGACATCATTTGATCACGCAACGTTTCGATGGAGACGTCGCGGAACTCCGGCCAGTCGGTCAGGATGAGCAGAGCGTCCGCTCCGATGGCGGCATCGATCGGCGTTGCCGCAAATTCTACGCGTTCGCTGAAGAGGCGCTTGGCGTTTTCCATCGCTGCCGGATCATAAACGGACAATTCGGCGCCGCGCGCGAACAGACGCTGCGCGATATCAATAGCCGCGGATTCGCGCACGTCGTCCGTCCCGCCCTTGAACGAGGCGCCCCAGACCGCAAGCTTTCTTCCCCGCACGCCGCCGAGCGTGTGCTCGACCTTCTTCACGAACAGCTCGCGCTGGCGATTATTTACGTCGATCACCGCAGAAAGCAATTTGAAATCGTACCCGTTGACCCCGGCGATGTTGTGCAGTGCCGATACGTCCTTCGGAAAGCAGGACCCGCCGAACCCGATCCCGGCATTCAGAAAATGCGTCCCAAGGCGCGGGTCGGCCCCGACCGCGTCGCGCACCACGCGCACGTCGCATCCCACGCGTTCCGCGATGTTCGCAATCTCGTTGATGAACGAAATCTTTGTCGCAAGCAACGCGTTCGCCGCGTACTTCGTGAGCTCGGCGTCTTCGAGCGTCATGTGCAGTCTCGGCGCCGAGATCCCCGCGTGCATCTGATCGATAAGTTGGCGGCTGACGACATCGTCTCCGCCGATCACGATGCGGTGCGGAAAAAAGAAATCGCGCAGCGCGTGTCCTTCGCTCAAAAATTCCGGAAGCGAAATGATCTGAATAAGGCTCGCGAGGTCCCCGCGTCCGGCCGCAACCATCGCCTCGCGCACGCGCGCGAGCACGGCGCGGTTGGTCCCAACCGGCACCGTGGACTTCATGACGATCACGGCTTCGTGGTCGAGCGACTTTCCGATCGCCTCGGCGACCGCAAAGACGTACGAAAGATCCGCCTCTCCGGTCGTCTTCGCCGGCGTGCCGACCGCGATCGCGATCACGTCCGCTCCGGCGATGACCGCGTCCAGTTCCGTCGTGAACACGATCCGTCCGGCCTCTTGCGTGGACCGCAACAGCTCGGGCAGGTCCGGCTCGAAAAACGGCGTTTCGCCCAGATCCAGTTTCGCAATCTTGTTGGCGTCGACATCCACGCACGCGACCCGGTGTCCGAGCTTGGCGTAGCCGAGCCCGGAAACGAGCCCGACATAACCGGTGCCGATCATGACCAGATTCATACGCGCGCCATCTTAACAAAACGCGCGAAAAAGGCCAGGATGTTGACGGGCGCGAAAAAAACCGCTATCGTTTCGAACCTGACAGGCCGTCTGTCAGCAGGAGGATCCCATGAAGCGGGACACGATTTCCGGGGACACGGATGCACTGCGGGTCGCCCTCATCCGGCGCACCCGCCAGAACACGGTCGTGGTGTGGGGCGTGGCCCAGGTGCTGTTCCCCTTCGAGGTCGGCAGGAGCGTGGACACCCTCGCGCCGTATTCGTCCGCGAGCGAGAACGAGATCCGCGAGACGCTGTGCGGCTCGAGCGCCCATGGCGACTTCCAGGCCGGACTCCAGACGCTCGAGCAGTTCTTTCGTCACTGCCGGAACAAGCTCGGCCTCACCTGCACCCTCGGCGACTTCGCCGCCGCGTACGGGGCGGCCTGGGGCAAGCCCGCGCCGACCTTCGAGATCGTGCGCGAGTGCGTCGGCAACGCGCGCGTAGCGATGCTCGGCAACATCGACCAGGTGGTGCATGCGCACCTGAACCGCACCTGGGTGGACACGCTCGGACTGTTCCCGGGCGAGCGGCGCATCCTCTCGTTCCGCACGAACGTGCGGCTGCCGGACCCCGCCATGTACAACCTGCTGATGGCGCGCGTGCCGGCAAGCCGGTACGTGTACGTGGACAACGACCCGACCAACCTCGACGTGGCCGCGTCGCTCGGCTGGGACACGATCCACTTCACGCTCGAAGACTGACCTTCCCCCGCTCTCTCACGAGGCGGGGTTTTCACATGCAAAAAACGAGCGGTCGGTCCGCTCGTTTTTCGTTATTTCACGACAATGTTTATGAGCCTCCCCGGGACGTAGATCACCTTCGCGACCTTCTTGTCGGCCGTGAACTTTTCCACGTTCTCGGCCGCGAGCGCGCGGGCGAGGGCGTCTTCCTCGCTCAGGTCCGGCGCGATCGTCATCGTTCCGCGCAGTTTGCCGTTCACCTGGATCGCGACCTCAACGAGATCGTCTTTCGCGAGTGCCGCGTCGAATGCGGGCCACTTCTCGGCGAGTACCGACGTGGCTCGACCGAGCTGCTCCCAGAGCTCTTCGCACAGATGCGGCGCGAACGGGGCGAGCAGTTGCAGGAACGTTTCGAGCGCCTCGCGCGGCACGACCTCTTCGGCTGCGAGCGCATTTGCGGCGACCATGAGTGCCGAGACAGCGGTGTTGAACTTGAACGACTCGATGTCCGCCTCAACTTTCTTGATCGTCTTGTGCATGAGGCGTGTGAGGTCCGCATCGCTCGCGTCGCCGACTTTGCCGACGAGGCCAGAGACCTTCTCGAGGAAGCGACGCACGCCGACCACGCTCTTCGGATCCCACGGACTCGCATCTTCGAACGGGCCCATGAACATCTCGTAGAGACGCAGGGTGTCTGCGCCGTACTCGCGCACGACGTCATCCGGGTTGATCACGTTGCCGCGCGATTTGCTCATCTTCTGTCCGTCCGGTCCGAGCACGAGGCCGAGGCTGCGGAGTTTCGTGAACGGTTCTTTGAACGGGAGGTAGCCCGAGGCGTGCAGTGCGTGCGCAAAGAAACGCGCGTAGAGCAGGTGCAGAACCGCGTGCTCGGCGCCGCCGACGTACAGGTCGATCGGGCACCAATACGAAACCTTATCCGAGTCCGCAAACGCTTCCTTGTTGTGTGGGTCACAGTAGCGGAGGTAGTACCAACTCGAATCCACGAACGTATCCATCGTGTCGCTCTCGCGGCGTGCCGCTTTGCCGCACTTCGGGCATGTCACGTCGTGGAATGATTTCGATCGGACGAGCGGTGACTCGCCGGTCGGCTTGAAGTCAACGTCATCCGGGAGAACGACTGGGAGCTGCTCCATCGGCACCGGGACCATGCCGTCATCCGGACACCAGATGATCGGAATCGGCGCACCCCAATAGCGCTGACGAGAAACGAGCCAGTCGCGCAGATGCCAGTTGATCACGCGCTGACCGCGTTTTTTCTCGATGAGTGCGTCTGTGATGTCGCGCTTCGCGTTCTCGTTCGTGACGCCGTTGAACTCCTCGGAGTTCACGAGCACGCCGGGACCGGTGTACGCGGCGTCCTCCGTCGAGATCCCCTCTTCGAGCGATTCCGGAGCGATCACCTCGGTGAT
>CAZOPY010000046.1:0-7539 GCA_964581945.1 uncultured Gammaproteobacteria bacterium
CGAAGGCGATGCGCGCCGGGAAGTTCGCCTTGATCGTTCCGGTGATGACGTCGACCGACGGACGCTGGGTGGCGAGTACGAGGTGGATCCCGACCGCGCGCGCCATCTGCGCGATACGCACGATCGTTGCTTCGACCTCGTGACCGCTTGATGCCATGAGGTCCGCGAGTTCGTCGATGACGACCACGATACGCGGCATTTTTTCTTCGACCTTCGCGTTGTAGCTCGCGATGTCGCGCACCCCGAACTTCGAGAGGACGTCGAGCCGCCGCTCCATTTCGCGTACGACCCATTTGAGCGCGTTTACCGTATCGTCCACCTTGGTGATCGGCGGGACCAAGAGGTGCGGGATCCCTTCGTACGCCGTGAGTTCGACGCGTTTCGGGTCCACCATGATGAACTTGAGCTCATCCGGACCGTTTTCGTACAGGAGCGCGATGATGATCGTGTTCAAACACACCGACTTTCCGGACCCGGTCGCTCCGGCGACCAACAGGTGCGGCATCTTGTCGAGCCGCGGGGTCCATACCTTGCCGGACACGTCCTTGCCCAGAGCGATCGCGAAGTTTCCCTCGCGCGTCTTGAACGGTTTCGATTCCAGGAGTTCGCGCAGCGACACGGTGGCGACACTCTGGTTCGGAACCTCGATGCCGACGAGCGACTTTCCCGGGATCGGCGCTTCGATGCGGATCGGGTGCGCCGCAAGCGCGAGCGCCAGATCATTCTGGAGCGCGACGATACGGGACAGCTTCACCCCTTCGGCCGGTTTCAGCGCATACTGCGCGACGGTCGGACCCATGGCCACGTCTTCCATCTCGACATTGATGTTGAACTGTTCAAAGGTGCGCCGAATGATCTCACGATTGCGATCCACGTCGCCGGAGTTGGCTTTGGTCGTGCGATATTCAAGCAGCTCCATCGGAAGCGACACCTTGCGCACCACTTTCGCCGTGAGTACCTTCTCGGTCGGCGCGGCCGCGCGCACGGGTGACGGACGGAACGCTTTCTTTGTTTCTTCTTCGTCCGCCTCGTCCACCTCCGCTTCTTCGTCCTCGGATTCTTCCTCGCCCTCATCCGCTTCTTCCTCTTCGATCAATTCTTCGACCGTTTCTTCCGGCTCTTCGTCCTCGCGGGCGCGCGCGGAACGGCGATGCAGGATCTCCCCGAACCAGCCGGTCACGTGCGTGTGAAGCGCGAGGATCGAACGCAGCGATGTGTTGAAGACGAGCAGGATGGACACGAGCAGAAGCGCCGCGAGCACGATGAACGCGGCCCAGAATCCGGCCATGTTCTGGACGATGAGGACGAGAAATTGTCCGATCAGTCCGCCCGCGCCCGCAAGCGCGTCCGGAGTGGCCGCCTTGTCTTTCAGGAGCCACAGGTTTAGAAGGCCGTTGAACGATAGGAAGAAAAACAGGATCCCGAGATAGTTCCAGGCGCCGAACACTCCCCGTTCCGGGAACAGCACCGTCCCGCCGATCAGGATGAGGAGCAGGGGGAGCAGGAACCGGTCCCAACCGAACACCGACGCGGTCCAGCCATCCAGGATGTTGCCGACCACGCCCGCGTAATTGAAAAAAGCCAAGAAAAGCAGGGCCGCGGCCGCAAATAAGAGCACCACGATGATCCCACGCTTGGTTTCCGGATTCATCTCAAACGGAAGCGGAGATTCTTCCTCGCTGCTGCGCCGTCGAGCTCGGGATTTTCTCGCCATAGAGTGAGCCTATTTTAGCACGTTTTGTTTTCTGTCTCTGTGCACAGGACCGGAAGCCCAATGTCAGCCACAATTGACAAAAACCGAAATCTGTGGTAAGTTGCGCGGTCAGAAAATCCAGTTCTGGGTGATACGGAATTCCGTTGGAAACAGCGGAAATCGCTCTCTACCAAGCGCAAAAACGAGCTATCGTTTCTGGAGAGAGTCGTTAGCTTTCAGGTCGAACGCCCATGTTTGGGAGTAGAAAACCGTCATTTTGGCGGCCCAATCTCTTTCCAAACACGGGCGTTTTACGTTCGACAACCCCTGGAGGTCCACCCTCACCGACTGAACGATCTCATCGACCGCATCTTCGAAGGACTCGGTCTCCTGCCGGCCCCCGTGCCTGTCCCTGTTCCCGTCCGTCCTTCGCGGCCCGTGCCGCGGCCGAGGCGGTCGTGAAGAGACCGTCCCGGCGCAGCATTGCCGCCATCTCCGAGAACATCGGGGAGCTGGTCTCGACGCTGTACGAGGCGTATCTCCATCAGATGCTGATGGACGGCAAGGACAACCCGGAAGAACGCGCGGCGGTCGCAACCGCACATGATGTGAATCGGCACCTGGCCGAGATCCAGCACAAGCGCGACGTCCCGATTCCGATTCCGAACAACTGACCCGAGCTGAAGGACTCACATGGAGCCCGACCACGACACAGCTCGGGACTCCATCCGAGATGCGAGATTCTCGCGTTTCAGATGGAGGCAAGAAATGTACACATTGTTGACGGATCTCTCCGGGTTTTCATATGAGGTCGAGGATGGAAAAATCATCCTCCTCCGGGATGGCGAGGGGGTCGGAGTCATCCACCTTGCCGAAGATATCATCACCAGTGAGGCGATCTACGAGATCGAGATCGATGAGGATGTCATCCTGATCGAGCTCGACCCGGCGTTCGCCTTTCTCACAACTTCCCCGAGCTGAGGGCACAACTGGAGCCCGGCCACGACACAGCTCGGGACTCCATCCGAGAGGCGAGGTTCTCGCACCTCGGATGGGGAAACCCAAAGACCGGTGCCCAAGTAAGGGGCAACTCATCGTCGTGGCAATTCCGCCCGACGCTGCCGGTGTGTGTGACATGCGCAGCTCCAACTTTCCTCGGAAGGTCGTTCTCGGAACGTTCAACAGCGCCGACGCCCTTCTGGATGCACTGGTTGCGAAGTACACGACCGAAGACCGCAAGGTCTTCGTCGAGGAAGACCACCGCAAGCTGATCCGCGTCGCGCCTCGGGTCGTTGAGCTTGAGGTGGTTGTCACGACCGGGGCCGAGCTCGGTCATCTCTCTCGTCGTCGCTACAGCTGGGTTACGTACGACTCGCTGTGCAAGAAGGCGGCTGCGCACGGACTCATCCCGATGCCGATCGAGGCATTCATCCAGTTGCTCCTGCAGCCGGATTTGAAGGAAGGCGGCATTTACATGGCCGCGATCTCTGGCGAGGCAATGGATGGCACGCTGCAGCCCTGGTGGGGGCACGTCTGGCCCAACGAAGTCGAATGGAATTTCGCAGAAGGCAAGTACACCGAATACCGCATCGACAATCGAGACCCCTGGCTCTTCGTTCGCCGTCCGGAATGACGGTGCGACTGCCAGGGTCAACTTCCCCGAGCGCCCGAGGCTCAAGACGGAGTCTCAGCACGCAACGCTCGGGACTCCATCCGAGAGGCGAGTCACTCGCCCTTCAGATGGAGGTGAAGAGATGATCGATCCGTTTGTCACGGCCGATGGCCGTCGTCTGGTTCCGTACGACAACGCCGAGCAGTACTTCGCGGCTCACCCCGGGGCGCTCGAGCTCCTCGGGGCGATCGCGGGCGAGATCCGGCTCCCGAAGGGCGACCGCCTCGAGGTGCAGTTCGACCTCGGGCGTCCGCTCGGGGCCGCGAGCCTCGTCGAGGTGAAGCCGATCGGCATCGACGAGGAGACGGTGTTCGCGCTCCGCAAGGGCCGCGACAAGCCGTCCCACGTCATCGTGCTCGAGAGCGAGCCGCCGCAGATCTCGACCTTCGTGGTCGTGGGTCGGCCCGACCGGAACCTGCCCGAGGGCGACTACCGGCTGATGACCGCGTACGTCGGCGTCATCGCCCCGCGCGAGCCGTGGGACAAGAAGACGCACTCGCAGCACGTGACCGACGACGAGGCGCTCGCGTTCTGGAGCAGCCACGCCATCGTGTGGGACCCCGCGTCGATGGGCGAGACCTTCGTCTCGACCTGGCGCAAGGTCCTCGCGAGCTGAGACCGACTTCCCCGAGCTGAATGAGACTCTGATTCAATGGGGTCTCGACACGACACAGCTCGGGACTCCATCCGAGAGGCGATTCATTCGCCCTTCGGATGGAGGTTGAATGACGAATGTTCGATTGGCAGAACTTCACGCCGAATTCGAGAGGGCGGTCCGCTCGAGCCTCGAGGAGAGGATGCTCCAGGCAGGGATCTCCGACAAGGTGCGCATCCGCACCCGGGAGAGCATCCTCTGCAGCCTGCTCGAGTTCCCGAACGCTCTCCGTGCGACCTCGGTGACCTTCGTCTCCGACACGAAGGACACTGAAGCTTCGGTGCACATCCTGGCGAGCGTCACCGTGCTGTACGCCGAGCACGACCTCGGTGGCAGCGTCCGGGTCGGGATGCACACGATCACCTACGAGCGGGATCCGGAGCGTTCCGAGTTCACCGACGTCGAGGACATCCCGGACCTCGTTCGCGCCGAGCTCAGCGGGGCGTGGAACATGGAAGAGGCGATCGGCCTCTCCGCCGCACGCCTGGCCGTGCAGCTCACGAAGCTCGTGCTGCTGAACGAGGCCTGGCGAAGCTGATCTTCCCCGAGCGCGGACTCACCTGGAGCTTCCGACACGCGCACTCGCTCGGGACTCCATCTGAGAGGCGATTCATTCGCCCTTCGGATGGGGGACACATGCTGACCTTTTTGAACAACGAGGTGGTGGAGACCGCAATCGCCCTCATCGTGTGGGCGAGCTGGATCACGGTCCGGAGGGGACTATGACGACATTTCTGTTCGCGATCGGACTGCTCGCGTACAGCGCCTTCATTCTTGCCGTCGGCACCGCCTTCGGCCTGCTGATCGCGCGGACGCGTGGAACGGTCCTGCCCGAGCCGGACGCTCCGCCCGCAGTCGAGGACGAGTCCAACCCGCACACCGAGATCGTGATCATCGGTCTCGAGGGTCCGAAGAAGGACTGCTACGCCGAGATCCTGTGGCTCGACGCAGGAGAGCGGTTCACGACCAGCCTCCCGTGGGCGCACACGCGGTCCGCCTTCCGCACCCGCCACCAAGCCGAAGAGGCCGGCCTCACGTACGACGACTCGATCCCCGTCCGCGTGAGCCCGAACCACATCGACTTCAAGTGACCTTCTCCCGAGCCGGAGACCCAAGACGGGGTCTCCGACACGACACAGCTCGGGACTCCATCCGAGATGCGAGTGACTCTCGCGTTTCAGATGGAGGCAAAGATGGATCGTCTTACGGAAACGGCGTTAGCGTTGATTGTCGAACCGATGTTCGGACTTCTCGAGGGTCTCTTCGGCAAGTCCGGCCGTCGCGTCGCGTGGGTCCTGTACATCGGCGGGTCGCTGATCGCCATGTTCAGCTTCGCCACGCTCTGCGCCCTGATCGAAGGGTTTTCCGCGCCCATCTCGATCATGTTCGGGATCGCGGGCGCCGTCGCCGTGCCGGTTCTGTGGGTGATCCAGTACGGACACCTGCTCCCGTGCCTGCGCACGAACGAGCCGCCGGATCCGACGAAGAACGTCTGGAAGCCGCCGACCTCTCTCTGACCCCGAGCTGCCAGAGCTTCTTGTGTGGAGCTCGACGCCTCACAGCTCGGGACTCCACTCGAGGTTCGAGATCGCTCGAGCTTCGAGTGGAGTCGCTCCTTTCATCCCTCCGCTTCAGAATGGAGGACAAGAGCTGGTTTACTCCCGAAAGGGTTTCTCGTGCGTCCTTGTTGTCGCATGAGCTCGGAATCAGTTGGGAATGTCCCGATGAAGATTGGGCTTCGGCTCACCCTTCACCGCACGACAAACTCGTACCCGTTATGCTGAGCGAAAGCGAGGCCACTGACGATTTCTTGTCCTCCATCCTGAAGCGGACAGCTAAAAATGGCCATCCGCCGAGCAAGCTCCTTCGTTACTCTCGACAAAAGAAAGTCCGGAGTTACAATGGAATTCCGTTTTCTCGGCACCTGTCTCTTTTCGGAGATAGATGCGGGGAAAACGTCGTCGACGTGTTTCCCACAGATCACCCTGTCCGAACCCGGAGGAAGACTCATGAAGAAGGAAGAACCCCCTGTCCCTGATCCGGCATCGCTGACGCCGGAGTCCAAGCTCGCCTGCTGCGAATGCGGGAACGCCACGTTCCCGATCTCGCACGCCGACCACCCCGACCTGTTCGACGAGGCGATCGTCGAGGCGGTGATCCTCACGACCGGCTTCGGCTCGGTCGAGGAGGCGATCGCGAGGACGGTCGATCGCCTGTGCGCCGTGAAGGGCGGATTCCTCGCCCGGGCGCGGCCGCTCGCGAGCGTGTTGCACACGCTCGGCGTCCCCGCCTTCGCGTCGACCGAGACGCGTCCCTGGGACGACTCGTCCGCCTCGCCGTTCGACGGCGCAGTGGTTCTCGCCGCGGATCAGAAGCCGCGCGCGACCAAGCCGAGCGAGTCCGACTCGCCGGTCGAGCGGTTCAACCGCCGCTACGGCATCCGCTCGGGACAGACGTCCGAGCGTCCCGCGCGCGTGGTCGCCTCGACCAAGAGCGTGCCGGCGACGATCGGAGACCGGATCCAGCTGGATCCGAAGCAGTTCCCGGTAGTGCCCGACGACGTGCTCGCCGAGCGCGCCAAGAAGCTCGAAGCGCAGAAGGCGCGCAAGCAGCGGCCGAGGCTTCTGAAGAAGGCGCTCGCGGGCGTTCGACAGACGTTCGACAACGCCGCCTGCGGCGACCTGGTGATCGAGCTGTTCGACGAGTTCGACGCTCCGCGCGAGGAGCTGGTCGACCGTGTCCAGGGCATCCCCGAGGACACGTCGAACGTCGAGGTGCTCCTGCACCTCATCGATCACGACATCCTGCTCGACGCCTGGATCGCGAGCAAGGGCGAGGAGTTCGCCTTCGCGCTCGCGGAACCGGAACCGCGGTTCGAACTCGTCTCGGCGTCCAAGGACAACGAGATGATCGACCCGGACCAGATCCAGCCGCTCGAGAGGCTCCCGGACAGCATGGTGATGATGGTCGGCATCGATCCTGACCCGTCGCCGGCTCCCGTCGAGTCGCCCGAGCCCGTGCGTCCCACGATCGCGCCCCCCGAGGCGTGATCTCCGGGCCTGTGCTTCCTCGCAAGGGAAGCCCAGGTCCTCTTACCTCCGCTGAGAACGCCGTTGTCGGCGGAGAGAAGAGAAAACGGCTCTTGAAATGATGGAGAAAATGTGTTATAAAAAAGTCTCACCGGTTCTCGCTCCAAGGCTGTAAAGTGGGGTGCGATACCGCTGAATCGATGCGTCGAATGCCTCTCGCGTTCACTCGCGGGAAAAATCTCTCTCCTCGCATTCGGACTGTATTGGCTTGGCGACTTCGCTTATATCGCATCCCCGCTTTGCAGCCTCAGGGCGAGAATTTTGTTTGATATTTGACAGGAATTTAGGGCTTTGGTACTATTTTCGCGCTTACACCCCGTTTCAGGCCGGATTGTCTACCGGGTGGCGCAAAACCAGCCGTTTGAGAAACTAACGTTTCGCATGCTGGAGTTCCGCGCCGTAACCCAATAACCACGCGTCCACCCCAAGT
>CAZOPY010000047.1:0-7359 GCA_964581945.1 uncultured Gammaproteobacteria bacterium
CGCCCCGAGCACCGTCTCCGTGCGCAACGCGCCGTCCGGCGCAAACCCCATCTCCCCGATCCAGCTCTGCATGTCCGCGAGCCAGGATTCGAACGTCGGTTCCCACGTTTCCGGTTTGATGAAATATTCGAACTCCATCAGATCGAACTCGAGCGTGCGGAAGATGAAGTTTCCTGGGGTGATTTCGTTCCGAAATGCTTTCCCTTGCGACGCGATCCCGAACGGGAGGCGCTTGCGGCTCGACTCGAGTACGTTTTTGAAGTTCACGAACATGGCCTGGGCGATCTCGCCGCGCAAGTAGATCGCGCTCTTGTCCCCTTCGGTTTTGCCGATCGAGGTTTGGAACAACAGGTTGAACTTTCGCGCCTCCGTAAAGTCGCTGGAGCCGCAGCTCGGGCATTTGATCTTGTTGTCGACGATGATCTTCGTAAGTTCCGCGACCGAACGGCCTTCGACCTTCTCGTTCGGGAGCGCCGCTTCGATCAGGTGATCGGCGCGCAAACGCGCGCGGCACTTTTTGCAGTCCACCATGGCATCCGAAAAGTTCGCGACGTGTCCGGACGCTTCCCACACCTTCGGGTTCATCATGATCGCGGCGTCGAGCCCGACCATGTCGGTCCGGCGGTGCACGAAGCGATCCCACCACCAGTCGCGCAGGTTGTTCTTGAGCTCGGTCCCGAGCGGCCCGAAGTCCCACGAGTTCGCGAGGCCCCCGTAAATCTGCGACCCCGGATACACGAACCCTCGCGATTTCGCGAGGTTCGTCAGGTTGTCCATGTTTGTTGCGGGCATAGCTAGACGGTCATGATTTCCTTTTCTTTCTGAGCGCCAATATCTTCCACGCGACCGATGTAGTCCTTGGTCATCTTCTCGAGATCGTCCAAGAGCTTGAACTTTTCGTCTTCGCTCATGCCGCCGGCTTTCTCGGCCTGAACGACGCGACCGCGCGCCTCTTCGCGCACGCCACGCACGGCCACGCGCGCGGTCTCGAGCCGCTCGTTCATGAGCTTCACCAACTTCTTACGGCTTTCTTCGGTCATCGCCGGCATCTGAAGACGCACAAGTTTGCTGTCCACGACCGGATTGATCCCAATGTCCGCTTCCTGAATCGCTTTCTCGATCGCTTTCAACAGCCCCTTGTCCCACGGTTCGATCGCGATCGTCTTCGCGTCCGGAACCGTAATCGACGCCACCCCTTTGATGGTCATCGGCGCTCCGTACGCTTCGAGTGTCAGATCCTCAACAATCGCCGGGGTCGCGCGACCCGTGCGCAGCTGCGCGAGTTCACCAAGCAGATGATCGACGGCGCCCTCGAATTTTGGTTTGGATTCTTCGACGAGTGGATGCATAACGAGATTATTTTTCGAGCTTCAGCGTTCCCATGTACAGCGTGCTGGTCGCCGACGGATCCACCTTCAGGATGTTCGCGGCGCGCGAGGTCGGCAGTTTGGACGTTTCCCAGGTCGAGCCGCCGTCCGTCGATTTGTAGAAGGTGGACGACGTCGCGTAGTAAATCACGTCCGTGTCGGTCGGGTCGATCGCCATGGCGCGGATCTGCACCTGGTTCGGCGCGGTCACGAGTTTGAGCGCCTCCCAGCTCTCGGCCAGGTCCGACGAACGCAGAATGCCGTAGTGGCTCGAGCTGTACAGGATCTTGCCGGTCGCGTCCTGCACCAGAGCGAATATGTTACCGCTGTCGTCGAAATTATTCAACGGTTCGTTCAGATGGGTCCAGGTCGTTCCGCCGTCGACGGTTTTGAACACGCCGTCGGTGGTCGCGGCCAAGAGGATGCGGCTATCGCTCGCGCTCACGATCAATTCGGAAATGTCGTTCTGCGTCGAGACCAGCGTGCTCCAGTGTTCGCCTTTGTCCACGCTCTTCAGGATGTCGCCGTTCGACAGCGCGATGAACACATTGTTCGAGTTGAACCAATCGATCGCCACCTTGCGCAACGACACGCCGCCGCGCGCTTCGTCGTATTCGCTCGTGAAGGTGCGGTTGCAGTTGTCGCTGCGATACAGATGCGATCCGATCACCGCGTAAATCGTGCACTCGTCCTTTGGATCGACCGCGATGGAATACACATCTCCGGATTGCACCTGGCCGTCGCGCGGCTGCATCCAGGACGTGCCGCCGTCGATGCTCCAGAGCATCCCGGCCCCTTTCGTGCCAAGATACAGCGTGTTGTGATCTTCCGGGTCAAAGCTGATCGTGATCGTATCCACATTCGAAAGGGTCCCGACCCCTTTGGCGCTCGGAACCGCGTTTGAGGCCGCCCACTTGGTGGCGCCGTCGGTGGACTTGAAAATGCCGCCGTCCGCGACGTTGCTTGAGCTGCCGCCAAGCGAACAGCCGGCGCCGGCAAGAACGAAGACGGAGAGAATGGCGAGAAGACGCAGTTTGGAAGTCATAGGTTAGAGCGCGAGGAGCAAATGTTCTAAGGCGAGGACGGGGCTGACGTTTGTGTCGAGATCGCGTCGCACGGCGCGCAGGGCGTCGAGCGCGGCGAGCCAGTGCGCGACAGGCCGCCCGCGGGCAAATCCGGTCAGGTCCTTCCGGAGCGCGGGCCGGGTCGCGAGCTCGTCGGTGCCGACGGCGAGGAGCGCCACGTCGCGCAACACCCATTCCCATCGGTTCAGGAGTTCGACGAGCGAGTCTCGGCGATTCACGTCGTCTTTCGGGAGCAGTTCGCCTGCGCGTTTCAGCCGCGCCGCGACGCCGGATCCGAGCAGGTCCGCGAGCTGCTCGCCGGCCATCTCTTCGCCCGTACGTTCTTCCGAGTCGAGCAGCAGCCGAAGCGCCTGCCCGGGCCGTCCGGCCGCGAGTCCGGCAAGCTCGTCCGCTTCGGACTCGACGAGCCCCTTCCCTCGAAGCGCCTTTTTGATCTCCGCGCGCGGCACGACCGTAAACCGCAGCACCTGGCAGCGCGAGGCGATCGTCGGAAGCACGTTCGACGCCGAGTTGGCCCGGAGGATCAGGACGGTCTTTGGGGCCGGTTCTTCGAGGGTTTTCAGGAGCGCGTTTGCCGCCGCCGTATTCAACAGTTCGGCTTCTTCGATAAACGCCGCCTTCCATCCGCCCAAAAACGAGCTCATGGACAGCCGTTCCCGAAGCTCCCCGACCTGTTCGACCGAAATCCCGGCCTTGGTCTTCCCTGTCTTCTCATCCGTGAGCCGATTCAGGACCGAAACGTCCGGATGATCGAACCCCTGGGGTCCAACGAGCTTTTCGATAAACCACTGTGCCACCGTCGTCTTTCCGACCCGTTCCGGACCCACAAAAAGATAGGCATGGGCAAGCCGATTTCCCTCCATGGACCCGGCCAAAAAATCCACCACCTTTTTGTGTCCAATGAGAGCCCCTTGTGAGAGCGGCATACGCAAGAAGTATAGCACAGAGTCGATCGGGCCATAAACTCTGTCAATCAATTTTGGCATAACCTCAAAAACACTCATTTTTGAGCCTATTTTGATAAAATACTGTTATCAGGTCTTGACAAAGTTGCCAAAATCTGGTATAGTGGGGACGTTAAGATGATCTTGGAACTGAAGCCTGCCTGACCAACTGACCGGGATAAGCGCCGGACAGAGGGTCGCAAAGGGCAAGGCAAATCAGTCCCAGACAATCGCGGCCGAGGGGAGAGAGAATGGAAGGTTTTTATTGGAGCCTAGGTTTATCCTATGTTCCAGAGCCGACCGTTGTTTTCTTCCCAGCAAGAAACCAGCGGTCGGCTTCTTTGTTTGCCGCGGTCTGTGCCTTCCGGGCCTAGACCGTGGCCAGCAATGCAAAACGCTGCCACTGATCGGATCCCCGATCACACCGCACAAGGAGTGCACATGAACCCCGCCCGCAGCACCCAGCCCGCCCCCGCCCAGGTCGAAGAGGACCTCGTCATCGTCACCGACGAGGCCGGGTTCGTCATCGACCCCGACGACGAGGACACCAGCGACGCAGACACCGAGAAGACCGCGCCCGTCCGGGTCGCCGTCCCCTCGCTCGCGGTGGCGCCTCCGAAGCCGACGCTCCTCGCCAACGGCGAGCGCGGGTGGTGGGACGACCTCTAGAAGGTCGCAACCAACAAGGCTCCCCGGCGGATCGAGTTTACTCGACCGCCGGCCCTGCCGAAGACACGAGCACGCTCGCGACTTCAGCTGGGCCTTCACAACGGTTCTCCACAGAAATCTGGAGGAGAGAGTCTCCCCTTCGCCTCGGCTTAGGGGCGGCCATCAAATGAAACGACCCGGCCTCGGCTGGCTCGTCTCATACGCCCGATGGCCATGGTGCACACCAGCGCTTGCGCAGGTCACTGCATCCCGACCCTCCAGATTCCTGCGGAGAATCTTCTCCAACGGACGGCGCATTCCCGCGCTATCACCGACATTCGAGGTACACCACCATGGCTTCCATCCGTAACTTCCGTGACGTCGTCATCGCCGCCGCTTTCAATGGTCGCAAGGCCGGCGAAGAGGCACTCGCAGAGCTGACGCGCATCGACTCGGAGGCGAAGGGTGAGTTCGCGGAGATCAGCGGCTTCGTGCTGCAGGTCGCCGACGCGCTCGCCATCACCCCCCGGCTGGTCAAGCTCGACGACGACGGCGTCCACATCGAGCCCTGGGACCGCCTGGCGATGCGCTACGTCGAGGCGATCCTCGCCAGCGACGAGCACCGCGCCCGGGTCCTCGAGTTCGTGAACGACATCTCGAGCTTCGGCGTCCTGCACGGCAGCACCGTGCAGAAGATGCTCGCTCGTGAGCGTGAGGACCGCGCGGCCCGTCGCGCGGCGCAGGAGGCGCCCAAGGCCAACGTCGCGTAGCGACAGAGGGCTTCCCTGGGGACGGCGAGTAACATCGTCGTTCCCAGGTCCCGCACTTAGGAGATGAGCCGGGCTCGTCTCATGAGACACGGGAAACGAAACGACCGAATGATGGAATGATTGAGCGAGCCTGGGAGAACTCACCTCAAGCAACTCATCATCCGGTCGCTTTTTTGAAAGATCGGAACCCGCCGTCTGACGGACTCAGACACCTACCGCTAGATCACCCCAAAGGAGGCCAGCCCATGCGCTGCCTGTACGCCCGCGTCAACGACGCAGAAGACCGGATGCTCGGCCAGATCGACCGGCAGATCGCCCGCGAGCGCGAGAACCCCGAACTCCGTCGGGACCGCCTCGGGACGACCCGCCTGGTCCGACCGGCCGCGAAGAAGGTCGAGCCGGTCGTCGAGACCACGCCCGTCGAGTCCTTCGAAGACTCCTCGCGCTGGAACGACAACTGGTCGTTCGACGACGAGCCGGCGACCTCGAGCTGGCGCACCCCTGCGCCGCGCCCGATGCCCCGCCCGGTCGTCCAGGGCAAGCAGCGCCAGAAGGTCGCGAAGGACCACTGGGGCAAGGTGCTCCACCCGAGCCCCGCGGCGCTCGCCCACAACGAGAAGGCGGAGCTGAACCGGCTCCACCGGCTCGACAACAAGGGCAAGATCGAGGAGCACTCCCCGCAGGCGCAGCGCCTCGAGGTGCTCGTCGCCCGCGATCGCGCCCGCCAGGAGCTCAAGCGCCTGAGGGGTCGCGCGAAGGCCCGCAAGGCCACCCGGCACGAGCTCGACGAGCTCGCCCGCCTCGAGCACCAGCTCAAGCAGGCGGCCTAACCGCCGCCGCCAGACGCTCCGCTGGAGGGGACTTCAAACCCTCCAGCCCGTCGCTGAGCGAACGAGCACTCTCGTCCGCTGAGCGACGGACTCTCCCCCGTCACCACATCACCGCAGCCACGCTGCCACACACACGAGGTATTCATGCGACGCTCTCTCCTGATCGGGTTCTTGATCGGATGCACCATCGCCGGCGGAATCGCCTGGAAGATGCACCGCGATCAGCGCTCGGCCAACACCGTGGAGCTCTGCTTCACCGACGTGCCGAGCACGATCCAGTCGATGTCGATCTACGCGTTGGATGAGTCCAACGCAGACGACACGCACTGGTTCGGCGGCAAGCTCGGCGAAGTGGGCAAGCTCTCGGGCAACTCGTGCCTGACCTACACCAGCCGCTGGCCTGTCAGCGAGTCAGACGTCCGGGTCAACGGAACCCAGAACGGCACGTACCTAGTGTACGGATCGACCCCCTCGCACGCCCAAGCCCACATGACCGCGAACGGACATCCCTGCACGGTGCTGAGCAACGGCGCCGGTGGCGGCGACTACGTCTGCGGGCCAGCAACCGGCAACTGAAGTCTCCGGGCGCGAGAGAGCTCAACTCTCCGCCCCCGACGCTGAGTGAACGAAGCGATTCGTTCCCTGAGCGACGGACTCTCCCCCGTCACCACACACCAAGGGTCAGCGTACCCGCAGAAAGAGAAGACAATGCCGACCGACGACAACGACACCGCGCTGGGTTTCGAGGCTGCCTTGGCCGAGCAGATCGAGCTTTTCTTCGCGGCCAATGGCGGGTGGTTCGCCACTGTCGAGGACGTCGAGGAATTCTTCCTCGCCCTGCCCGACTGGGTCTACCTCCTCCCGGCCACCGAGGTGCACCTGCACCCGAACTGCTTCAACGGCGACGACGAGGAGCGGCTGTTCGATCTGCTCGTCATGACCATGGTCATCGACTCCCGCCTCCACCCGGTGCACCAGACGCAGCTCATCGCGCACACGGCCGATGCCTCGATCTATCCCAACTCGTTCGATCCCATCAACGTCGACATCGACGAGGACTCCGCCATCGGTGACTCGGATACGGACATCGAATGGCCGGACGAATCTCTCTGCGGCGTGGCGGACGTAGGTTACACGGACACCGACTCCGACACGGACACGGACTACGACGACTGGGGCTGGCCTGGCACCGCAGCCACCGACGAATACGTCGAGATCCCCCCGCCTTCGGAGAAGTCGCGGGCGAAGTACACCTGGCCGAAGCCGGTCGAGCCTCGCGGATTCCGCGACTCCCAGCGCAACAGCGCGAGCGGGTCGCACGGAAACCGCGTGGACCGCCGCGCTGCCTCCCGTCGCCCCTGAGGCGACAACTCCGGGCGCGAGATACTCTCTCCGCCCCGACGCCTAGCCCATGAGCCAAGCTCGTGCGCTGAGCGACGGTTCTTTCTGCGAACCTGCAGAGGTTGATTGTCTCCCCGATCAACCTCCGCAGATTTGCGGGAGGAATCCATCTTCCCCTATCGGAGGTTCACCTACATGACCGCTCTTTCCACCACCGTCCGCTCGGACATCACCCCGCTCCCCGGCCTCATCGTCGTCATCCACGGCACCGTGCACCGCGCGGCCCGCCGTGAAGACGACGGAGACGTCACCTGGAGCTGCAGCGACCTCGACCTCGCCGCCGCCTACGCCGGCGCGTACGGGGTCAAGATGGC